>CALZJV010000147.1 GCA_945787595.1 uncultured Desulfobacterales bacterium
GAATCGCTTTTCGACCACCCGACGGATCGGCTCAGACAAATGATTGTACATGACGTCGTCGACATCGCTGAAATCAAAAAAGATCGCCAGGTGATTGACGATGCTGTTCAGGGTGTTCACCGACCCATCTTGGGCCTGAACCGCTGACATCAGCTGATTTGCCACGTCTACCAGGCCGTGGCGGATGACTCTTTTGATGTTTTGCAGTTGGTTGGTCTGCCAGAACATGCGGTTGCGGTCCATGCTCAATTCGCATTTGTCCTGTCCCACAAGATTGATGCGGCTGACAACATACCGCCTGGCACCTTCGGGGAGTAAAGAATTGACCTGGGTGACAAAGATACCGTCCTGGAACACTGAAGCCCCGCCATCGGCGCTTTCCAGGGCATGGATGTTCCTGCCGTTCTTTTTATTTCAGACCGATATCAAAAACTCCGGGTCTGATTCACCCTGAAGAAAGCTCAGAACTGAATGCCGATCTCTCAAAATTAGCACGAAATCAGAAAGATGCAAGATTGGCACAATTGCCGGTAGGAGAAATATGGCCGATTCGAAACAATTGTATCGTAGGTTGTCGAAGGGGGCGAGTGATAACGTCGTCCAAAAACTTTATCTGGAAGACCATAACTTATAAATTAATAACTTTGCGGTAATCTTATTCGTCTTACTTTTTAAATTTAATAAGCCTTATATAAAAAAATAATGCAGTCATAAGAATGATTGACAAAAATGGGTTGTGGTGTTAATTTCAATTCAATAAGACCTGATTTATGAATGTTGGATTCAATTTGATACCATTTACAGAATCCTAAGTTGAGCGCTTGTCGAGATTGCCTCAGATACAAGGAAGATGTCTTTTCGCTATAGGTACCTATGCGGGAGGGCATCTGACGCCGTAGATGCGGTAGTATCGGAAAGCCCGAAGGATTTCAAATTTTAAAACTTAAATCGATAGAATTCATTGAAAATAATCTTAAATTATCTCCTTTTAAAATTTGAAACGCTCAATTTGGGACAATAAAAGAGGTGTATGATGCAAGTTGTAACTGCGTCGAGCAGAGGTCAAATCGTTATCCCGAAAGAAATTAGAAAACGGCTGAATATTGTTGCAGGGAAACGGCTGTCCGTTAAGGCTGAAGGCGATCGGGTGCTCCTCACGCCGCTGCCGGATGATCCGGTGGAGGCTTTTTGCGGAATTTTCAAAGAGAAAGCTTCACTTACCAGGGCTTTAACTGAGAACCGGGAAAAGGATAAGCTTCGTGAAGAGAAAAAGATTGTTGGATAGCTATGCGTTGTTAGCCTATCTAAACAAGGAAGATGACTTTGAGAAAGTACGCAATGTTTTGGCAAATGCTCAGAAAACCAGCCTTCCTGTGTTGATGAATGAATTGAATGTCGGTGAAACCTATTACATTCTCTATCGAAAACGCGGTCATGACCAGGCCGAATATTTTCTGGACACTGTACTGGCAGGGCTGCCCATCTCGATGATCTCAAATGATTTCAATGCTGTTATTTCTGCATCGAAAATAAAAGCCCGGTATGCGCTTTCTTTTGCCGATTGCTTTGCGGTTGCCACAGCCCAACGAGAAAATGCCGTCATCCTGACCGGTGATCCTGAATTTAAGAATGTAGAAAAGTTTGTGAAAATAGATTGGCTCACAAAATAAGCCATTTTAATTCCCCATATATTATCCAGGCCGGTTCGACACTGTCGCCTGCAGATATGCAGGTTGTGATCGTACAAACGTCAGTTCCAGACCTAGTAGCCCGAAGCCGGGCGTAATGTCCATAGGCTGGTGGACGCCCGGGCGGGGACTGACAAGGTAGATTCATTGTCCTCTTAGCTGTCCTCATGCACCGGAATGTTGGGCTGCTGAATGGGGGCCGAATACGTATCTCGCCTGGCAGAGGCGACGGCCCGATTGGCGATATCCTGAACCTTTTCGTAGGCCAGTTCATTCTTTTTGGCCAAATCGCTGATTTGTGCCGTCTGTGACGCAACCATCTTTTCAAGCGCCTCGATTTTACCCTTAAGAACGTTTCTTTCACCCTCGAATCGGGCTTCCATGAGCGCTTTGTCAGCCTTAAAATTCCCTGTAAGTCTCTCCGTGGCATCGGCCACCGCCTTCTGAACGGCGGCTTCGTTGCGTTTGGGGAAGCTTTCCACCTCTTTTTGCAGGGTTTCCATATCCTTTTCGCGGCCTGTAATAGCTTCTTCCCTGGTGTCGAGCTCGGCCGTTCGGTGTTGAGATTCGTTTTCAAATTCGCTTCGCTTTACAGTGAGCTCCTTTTCAAGGGTCTGCAACTCATCATCCAAGGTATTTTTACGCTGCGCCTTATCCCGCGCAAAGGTATACTCATACTCTTCTTTCTCCCTTTTGCGCTGCTTGTCGATCGCTTCCGCCTGCTCCTTGGCGCCTCGGTCCCGATCAGCGTTTTCACGCTGCCACTGGGTGCGTATTTCCTCCATCTCTGCTTCGAACGCCCCCTTTTGGTCCTGCATATCCCGCTCGAACTGCTCTTTCTTTACCCGCTGGGCGTCGATCAGAGCGGCAAGGTCAGAGGCGGCGGTTTCCACCTCGTAAATGGTGTTGAGCTCCTCCTTTTTAGTTTCGATAGCGGACTGGATTTTTCGGTACGTCTCAATTTCGGTCTCGAAACGTTCTGCCAGTTCGACTAGTTCACGGCTGATGGTCCCGCGCAGATCATGGAGGCGCTTCAATGGATCTTGCGCTGCCTGTGAATCAGCCGCAGCCGCAGCCACTTTTTTTTCCAGCTGCTTTCGGGCCTTTTCGGCATCCAACAAATCTTTGCTCAGACTCTCGAGGTGCTCTTTGGCTGCTTCATAGGCCTCCAAGAGCTCTTTTTTGGTGTTGGCCATGGAAACATTGGGAAGATCGGTTTTTTCTGTCATGATACTGCCCCTATCGTAGAATTTTTGAAAGCGTCCGAATTACTCGCTCTGCGCCGAACCTCTGCAAAACGCGTTTTAATTAATCGCGACTACATTAAGTAGGTATTTACACAAACAGTAACCTTCCGGATAACCGAAGCGGGTTTTGTTGTCAAGATGAATGTTTTTGCACCGGGGTTGAAATTTCAGGCCGATTTTTTGCTATCGTCATTTCTTTTATGTATCCAAGCTTGGAAATTGATGCAACTCACTTCGCAAATCGACCGGCCATTTTGCCGGAGCCATTTTCCATGATATCACTCCCCAACTTCGGCGAGTCTACGATTTTTCCGGAGATGGCATCAACATGTCATTTGCGGCGGACGGCAGCAGTTTCTCACAGCTTGGATACAGAGACAAAAAGAATCGATTTTTTCGAGTGAGGGAATAGCCGGTACGGACGCCATTTTAAAATCCTGATAAAAGAAAGAAGGCAGCGGTGGGGCTGCCTTCTTAACTATCTGAAATCCAAATCGGCGGGCTGAGGGCTCACTCAAAAATAACTTCACATTTTATACGCCGATGCATCCCGCCTGGCTGTGTTGCGAAAGCTCGGAATCTCCAGATATTCCTGCGTTTTCGCGCCTTGCCAGACGGGCGCCCCAACGCCTAAAATTGTGAATTTATTTATTCGTGAACCCTAAGCTGATTCCTTAAACTTGGCTATCAACTTTTGTTGCATTTTCTGCGTGACTGCCATGCGATCATGTCCATCCCGTAGACGTTGACCTAACAATTTGCCGGCGGCCGTGGCCGATTCGATAACATCCGATTGCTTCGTCACATCCGGAATCATATCCGGTTTGATTTTAACCCCCTCACCATAAAGCAAGGTGGGAACGCCCACCCTGCAAGTCTCACCATAGCCGCAGGAAAAACAGGAGGCGGCGCCCTGACCGGTCACTTTAGCGACGGTTTCAACGAAATTGTAAAGAAAGAGCTTTTCAATCTCATCGGCCGGATATTGACCGCTGGTTCCGCCAACACCGATGGCCACTCCCAATTTACCCCAAAGGGTGTTGCCTTCCTGATGCCGAAACTGATACCATCTTTCCAATAACGCATGGGTCGTGGCATTCATGGCCGAATAAAAGTTGGGGGCGCCGATCACGTAGGCATCCGCCGCAACAATTTTAGCGCGTAATTCGACCATGTCGTCTTGCACTTTGCAGATATTATCCTTGACACATCCTAAGCAGGCGATACATCCCGATATTTTTTTTCCTCTTAAAGAAACAAGCTCATAATTACAACCCGTATTTTCAAGCACGGTTTGAACGAGTTTGGATGTCCCGGAAACATCATCTCTCCGGGTGCTGCCTGAAATCCCCAGTATTTTCATTGATACCTCCGTTAATAGAATAGTTTCTGACGACGATCGATATCTATATGCTCTGAAATTGCGTGTCAATTGAAAATATGTAACATCATGTTAAACGCTGAGAAATCGAAAACGGTGATTTATGGAGCGGCTTCGATCACAGCCTAGCATATTGAAGCATCCATTAACACAATCAATAATCTTTCGCCGAGCTGAAGCGGATTTTGTTGTCAAGATGAATACTTTTGTGCCGGGCCGAGTTTTGAGCCGTCAGTCATGCCGTTCGGCCATCTCGCGGTCGACCAGCAGCCCCAGACGTTCTTCGAAACTGAGGTCATCGATGTCGGACATGCGCATCTTTCTCCCCCCTCAGCCTTCCAACCGGCCTTCCCGAGGCCCACGCCCCCGGGAACCCCTGAAACCCAACCTGATCTGCATGTTCAGGCCGCGCTACGCCTTGCTGCGAGCCGTTTCCGGCAGGCTGCCGCGGCACGCTGGTGACGCCGCAATTGCCGCGGGCGAAGCTTGGCCGGCGGCGGAGGGCACTGGGGGCCTGCGGCCGAGGTGGCGGCGCGAAAAGGGCTTTTGGAAATTCTATACACCGAGCGCTTGAAGGACACCTCGCTGGGTCTGAGGGGGTGGATTTTGAGTGAGGCAGGGTGGTTTTAGAGCGTGCCCCGGGCGAGAGTGGCGGGTGGACGCCATGAAAAATCTGCTTTAAAATCCCTATCCGTCTGAATCCATAATATTTCAATAACTGTTAATTGCCCATTGCTTAAGTTTTCAGAAAAAAAGCCGAGGATATATTGAAGTTTTGCAATTAATTAACAGAAAAAAGGTGAATAGGTGGAGACCAATAACCGAATTCTACTCGTTGACGATAATCATTCCATCCACGATGACTACCGTGCAATCCTCTGTCCCAGGACAAGCAAAGACCTGGATGATCTCAACTCAATTGAAAATGATATTTTCGGCGAACCGGAAAACGGTGATGGAGAGAGCACTTCACCACAACAGGTCTATGAGGTTGATTCAGCCTTTCAGGGTACAGAGGCAATTAAAATGGTCAGACAGGCGGCTGACGAAGGACGCCCGTACGCCCTGATATTCATGGATGTTCGCATGCCGCCGGGGATTGATGGCATTGAGGCAATATCCCAGATCTGGAAGGAATATCCGTATATTGAAATGGTTATCTGTACAGCCTTTTCTGATTATTCCTGGGATGAGATTGTCACTCGGCTCGGCACGCCGGATAAACTGCTATTTCTCAAAAAGCCCTTTGCTTCCATTGCGGTTAAGCAGATGGCGCAGTCACTGGTGACAAAATGGAACCTGGGGGAACAGTCCAGACGGCATACCCGGAAGCTTGAAGAAGAGGTCAGGGAGCGCACCAGAAAAATACAGGCAATGCTCGATGACCTCCATAAGAAAAATGAAAAACTTCTGGAGACCCAGGCCGAACTCCGTGACACCGAGGCAAAATTCAAGGTCCTGACGGCTTCATCCACCGACGGTATCGTATTGATGGACAATAGGGGCAAAGTATCTTTCTGGAACCCGGCATCAGAAAGGATGTTTGGATTTAAAGTCGATGAAATTCTCGGGCAGGACCTCCATTCCCTCATTGCGCCTGAACGCTATCACGCAGATTTCAGAAAAGGATTGAGGGAATTCCAAAAATCAGGGCGGGGCTATTTCATCGGCAAAACCCTGGAAACGGCGGCCAGTAAAAAAAACGGCATAGAATTTCCCGTGGAAATTTCCTTATCTGCCCTGCAGGTCAAGGAAGACTGGTATGCGGCCGGCATCATCCGGGACATCACCGAGCGCAAGGAGATGGAAAAGCAGATGAAGCATATGGCCCATTACGATATGCTCACGGGGCTGCCGAACCGCACCCTCTTTTTTGACCGGTTTGCTCAGTTCCTTTCCCTGGCTAGAAGACATAAGTACATTCTGTCAATTTTTTATCTCGACCTGGATAAGTTTAAATACATTAACGATACCATCGGCCATGATATGGGAGACAGGGTTCTGAAGGAAGTTGCGACAAGACTCAATTCGGGCCTGCGGGCATCGGACACGGCAGCCAGAATGCACATCAGCAGTACACCGGCTGTAAACCTCCGTGAATCGGACACGGTCGCACGAATTGGCGGTGATGAGTTTATTGTTCTGCTCTCGCAAATAGCCGATGAAAATAATTCGGCAGTAGTGGCTGAACGCATTATCAGCTCATTAACCCAAAAAATACGTCTCTATGACCATGAATTTAGTCTGGAAGTAAGTATCGGGATCAGTGTTTTCCCCCATGACGGCGATGACATGGAAACATTGATCAGGAAAGCTGATGCGGCCATGTACCAAGCAAAGGCGCGGGGCGGTAACTGTTATCAGACATTCATTGCATCAAGTGACGAAGATAATAATACAGCCACACCGAAGACGCAAGAGAACGCATTTATGAAAGAGACAAAAAAATGAAAAAGACAACCAAGACAAAAAATCATGCTTCAATGGCCGTGACAGGTTTGCTGGTTTTGATTATCCTGGCTTGCCTGGCAGTGGAGAGTTTTGGAGAATCGAAAACAGGATCAGACAAGAAAAAAATATTGGTAATCAGCAGTTACCACAGGGAGTATGCCTGGACCCAGGAGACAAATGAGGGCCTTTGTGCGGCGATGCTGAAGCTCGGATATCTTGACAACCAGGCCCAGGCAGAGAAATATACAAAAAAAGATTTTGTGGAAAGCTCCAGGATCATAATAAAAAAGTTGTGGATGGATACAAAAAGGAAAAAAAGTAAAGAAGAACGGGCCTGGATGACCACAAAGATTGCCGGGTTAACGCGGGAATTCAACCCTGATATCATGTTACTGGGTGACGACAATGCTGCCAAATATATAGGAAATCAATTTCTGGATTCAGACATCCCGATTGTGTTCTGGGGAGTCAACAACACACCTGTCAAATATGGGTTAGTCGACAGCAAAGACAGCCCCGGACATAATGTAACCGGTGTCTATCAGAGAGGCTATTACGCAGAAAGCATAGAGTTGGTAAAATCTCTCGTGCCGGGTGTGAAGACATTTGCCATATTGTCGGACGATACAAGTTCGGGAAGATCACATGCCAAAAAGATCAGTTACCTGGCGCGTAGGGGCGACCTCCCTCTCAGACTGACAGCGACAGTCACCACAAATGAGTATGAGATCTGGAAAGAGAAGGCACTGGATCTCCAGAACAAAGTCGACGCATTTTTTCTAGCCCAGTATTCCGGCCTGAAAGACAAGAACGGTAAAAGTATACCGGCCGAAGAAGTGACTGCCTGGTATATGAATAACATCAAAGTACCCGAAGCCGCTGTGCAGGGCCAGTTTGTAAAACAGGGCATGCTTTGTTCTGCAGATGATTCAGGATACAATCAGGGATTTGAGGCCGGTGTTATTGCCAATGATATCCTGGCCAAGGGAGCTGATCCGTCAACGTACTCGCCGCGCACCCCCGGCCGTGGGCCGTTGATGGTCAACAGGCAGAGGGCTGAAATACTCGGAATAAAACTAACTGACAAAATGGGGATCGAAGAATACATTGAAGAGGCTTCTGCATTAAATGATGAAACGTCTAGAACGGTGAGGAAATGATGACACTCTTAAAAGTATCAGCCGTGTTATTGACAGGGTTGTGCCTGGGTTCAGTCTGTTATGGTGAACCAGAGAATTCACCAAGGAAAACCAGATTGCTGGTAGTGAGCAGTTATCATAGAGAGTACCGGCTGTCGCAACATAGCAACAAGGGTTTTTGCGAGGCCATGCACAGATTAGGGTACTTTGACAGAAAAGATCAGGCAGATGATTATACAAAAAACGACTACATTGAGACATCGAAGGTCGTGATCAAAAAAATGTGGATGGATTCGAAGAGAAAGAACAGTAGTGCTGATAAAGAAGAAATTAGTATCAAAATTTATCGAGCTGCCCAGAACTTCCAACCCGATCTCATTTTTTTGGGAGATGACAATGCAGCTGACTACATCGGGCGAAAGTACCTCGATTCCGAGGTCCCGATTGTATTTTGGGGCGTCAACAATACCCCGGTAAAATATGGTCTTTTGGACAATGCGGATAACCCGGGGCACAATGTGACGGGGGTGTATCAATCGGGATATTATGTTGAAAGTCTGCAGCTTTTGAAATCCACTGTACCTGGTGTCATGACATTTGCGGTTTTATCGGATAATACTCCTTCGGGAAGGTCACATACGAAAAAAATAAAGTACTATGCCCGCAAGAACGCACTGCCTCTTACATTAGTCGAAACGGTATCTACCAGTGATTATGAGCAATGGAAAAAAAAAGCTCTGGAACTTCAAGAGAAAGTTGATGCTTTTTTTACTGCCCAGTATTCCGGATTGAAAGATAAAAAAGGGAATTATGTGCCGACAAGTAAAGTGGCCAATTGGTACTTATCTCATATAAAGATTCCGGAAGCAGCAGGTTTTAAATTTATTATAGAAGAGGGCATGTTATGCGGTGTCGATGATTCCCATTACAACCAGGGGTATGAAGCGGCACTTATTGCACATGATATCCTTGCCAACGGCGCAAATCCAGCTTCGTACCCACCTCGGACTCCTGAACGCGGTCCTTTGATGGTCAATAAGAAGCGGGCAGAAATTCTTGGAATAAAACTTACTCAGGAGATGGGTATTGAAGAATACATTGAAGAGGCTTCTGCCCTGAAGGAAGGCGGTAAATCATGAAATTAAAGATCTTGTTATTTGTTCTACTTTTTGGATTCAGCAACGCCCCCTGTAGTCATGGGGAAGCAGAAAATGAAACAATGAAAAAAAAAATAATAGTGGTCAGCAGTTATCACAGAGAGTACCTATGGTCTCAGGACACTAATAAAGGATTTTGTGATGCCATGCTGAAGTTTGGATATTTTGATAATCAAAAGCAGATAATGGAATACACGCAAAAGGATTATATCATTACTTCAAAAGTGGTCCTCAAGAGGTTGTGGATGGATACCAAAAGGAATAAGAACAAACTTGAAATGAAGGAAGCAAGCAATAGATCATTTAAAATTATAAAAGAATTTCAGCCTGATCTCATTTTCCTTGGAGATGATAATGCCGTTAATTATATCGGCAACCTCTTCCTGGACACAGATATTCCAATCGTGTTCTGGGGTGTCAACAATACCCCTGTTAAGTATAGCCTCTTGAATAGTGCTGAGAAACCTGGACATAATGTGACAGGTGTATACCAGTCGGGATACCATGTAGAAGGTTTTAAGTTACTAAAAGCCATCGTCCCGGCTGCAAAAACCTTTGCCATATTGTCTGACAAGACCAATACCGGACGGTCACATTTAAAGAAAGTAGAATTTTTTGCGCGCAGAAAAGAAATCCCGCTCAGACTGGTTGAGACTATATCAACAAACAATTTTGAGACCTGGAAAAAAAAGGCATTAGAGTTACAGGAACGAGTCGATGCCTTTTATATTGCCCAGGCTTCTGGAATGAAAGACAACGCCGGCAAATACGTACCGATACAGGAAGTTGTCCATTGGTATACGACCCATATACGCATTCCTGAAGTGGCGATTGCTACGCTTGTCTCTCAGGGAATGTTATGTGCTGCTGCTGATAAAGGTTATAACCAGGGGCATGAAGCTGTTGTCATTGCCAATGATATCCTGGCCAATGGAGCAGCCCCTGCATCCTATCCTACAAGGTCACCGAAACGTGGACCATTAATAGTAAATAAGGGCAGAGCGGAAACCCTCGGCATAAAAATTACAGAGGATATGGGGATTGAAGAATTTGTTGAATAGGAGTATACCTTAAAGGGATGATAAATGAAAAAAAGCGATAAAAAAGGACTCTCTATATTTTATAAGTTATTGCTTTCGTTCCTGTTGGTAGTAACCTTGATCAGCGGTACGATGACGGTGGTATACTATGTCTTCAGCAAGAGGTCGATTGAAATCCAAACGCGGGATCACCTGTATCAGGTTATTAACGGGGTCAAAGACCATATCAGAAGCGATATTGATTCTATGGAAAAAGATATCCAGTTACTGGCTTCCAACCCTTCGCTCGATGATTACCTTATGTCTTCTGAAGTCGAGAATGAGATTAATGCGCGGGCACTGGAGAGCCTATTCATAAAGTCATTGAAACTCATGCATGATGCCAGGAGCATATCTTTTGTAGATTATGCAGGAATGGAAAAAATCAAGGTTGACAGGACGGGCCGCATAAGAAAATATCGTGATATGAGCAGCAGCGAGCTGTTTGCGAATATCGCCGCTGCTTCTTCGGGGAGTATTGATATTGAAGGCCCTTATCGGAATGAGGATGGCAATAATCTGTTGTCTATCGGTATCAATAAAACCGATGCAGATATCGGAGAATTCGGCGGAGCTATTTTTATTGAATATGATCTGAAGAATTTTCTTCGATATTTAGGTGGGATAAGGATCCTTAATGAAAATCACAGCTGGGTATTCAGCCCTGGCGGGCAAGTGCTTAAACGTCCTGCGAAAATGGAGGCATGCTTTGATCCGGCTCGCTACCTGCCAGGGGGATACGAGGAGTCTCCTTTATTGTCGACAGTTAGGGAAGGCATGGTCGTCCATCAGGGTTTCTCTTTTGCTCCCGGCAAGCCTTTTTTGAAGCTTGCTATCAGCATTCCAGATTCAGTTTTATATCAGGACATTGGTAAAGTTTTACGTTTTCTCTCCATGGTCTTTTTAATTTCTCTTGCCATAACGTTCGTGTTGGTCTCCTACCTGTCAGGATATATCTCAGGTCCCATCATCCAGCTTTCCGATGCTGCCGTGCGCCTTGCTAAAGGTGATCTCCAATCCCCACTGGATATCAAAACGACCGGAGAAGTAAAGATACTGGTCAACAGCTTTAATAAAATGACTTCTGATTTAAAGAAGACAACGGTTTCAAAAGATGACTTTAATAATATTATACAGAGCATGTTTGATTCTCTCATAGTCGTCTCACCTGATTATACAATTCGCATGGTAAATTCAGCGACCTGCGAATTTCTGGATTGCAGGGAAGATGAGCTTATTGGCAGTCCCGTTGGAAAAATATTAAACGCTGAACTGCTGAATAAAGAAACAGAGGTCAACGGGATCCTGATGCAGGGGCTTATCGATAATATGGAAACAGTGTATACCACAAAAGAAGACAGGGAGATCCCTGTAATCTTTTCAAGTTCGATCATGTCGGATGCCGACGGTTCAACATCCGGATATGTCTGTGTCGCCCACGACATTACAGAACGCATTAAAGCAGAGAAAGAACTCGCTGAAGCTCAGAAGCAGCTTTTCGACTCCGCGCATAAAGCGGGGATGGCTGACATAGCTACGGGGATACTGCATAATCTGGGCAATGTGTTGAACAGCGTAAACTCATCTACGGAAAAAATAACACAGATTGTCAGGACAGGTAAAGTGAAGTCTTTTATAAATGCCAATCAGCTTTTGAAAGAGCACATGGACCATATCGGCGAATTCCTCTCCACTGATGAAAAAGGCAGAAAACAGCAGGACTATGCCAGGGCGGAATTCCATACCGAAAAAGAGGAATTACCAAAGATCATTAGCGACGTCATGAAGATACAGAAGGACCTTATTGAATCAAACGGTGTACATATCGCCGGTGATTATGAAAAGCCCTTGCGCTGTAAGGTGCATAAGTACAAATTAGTACAGGTTCTTCTTAATCTGGTGAAAAATGCCGTTGAATCGATGCAAGGAAACGGTTTCCACAACAAGACCAAGGAACTTAAAATAGAAACAGGGCGTATTGATGACGAAAACGACTTTATCAGAGTGGTAGATAATGGCTGCGGCATCCCTCCTGAGAACCATATTAAGATATTCAACCATGGTTTTACTACAAAGGAAAAAGGCCACGGATTCGGCCTGCATGCCAGTGCGAATTCCATGACTGAAATGGGGGGCAGCCTCACCGCTGAAAGCGATGGAGAAAACAAAGGAGCGGCTTTTACCGTAACACTTCCTGTGTGATCAAGAGCAAGCAAAGGAGAGAAACTTATATGAAATGGGTCGAAAGGTTCAGAATACTGGTGGTTGATGATCAGGATGATATCCTTGAAGATTATTTAAGTATTCTAACACCTGCTAAGCATGAAAAAAGAGATGAAGTTGAACTGATGGAGCAGGAAATATTCGGCTCTTCCCACTGCAGTGCGTTCGTATTGGACAGGGAAGAGGAACAGCTGGATGTTACCACAGCAACACAGGCTGAGGACGCCATATCAATTGTTCGTCAGGCTATAGACAGGGATGAGCCATTCTCGGTGGTATTTATGGATGTCAGAATGCCGCCGGGCATGGATGGTATCAAAGCAGCATCAGAAATAAGGAAGATTGACCCTGATGCTGAAATCGTTATCGTAACAGCATATTCGGATTACAGCAGGCATGAGATCAGGGAGATTGTCGCGGGGGAAAGGAAAGAGGAGAAACTCTACTATCTTAAGAAACCCTTCAATTCCGATGAGATACGAGAAATGGCCAATGCCCTGCTGAAAAATTGGAGTCTGAATCAGCAGGTAAAGGTGAAAACCCGGGAAATTAAAAAGGTGCATTCCACAGTTATATTAACCCTGGCGAGTCTGGCCGAGCTACGGGATGACGATACAGGCTCCCATCTTAAACGTGTCAGCGAGTATACAAAACTGATCGCCAGTGAGCTTGGTAAGATGCCTGAGCCGAAGTGGCGCCGATATATTACCAGGCAGTACGTGGAAGACATCGGAGAATCGTGCATTTTGCATGATATCGGTAAAGTGGGGATTCCGGACACGATACTTCTCAAACCCGGTAAGCTCACCGATGAAGAGTTTGCAATCATGAAAACCCATTCTACAATAGGCGGGGATGTTCTGGCGCAGACAGTGACAGAACTGGGAGAGCAGTC
>CALZJV010000148.1 GCA_945787595.1 uncultured Desulfobacterales bacterium
ACCCTGATGTTGTTTTATGCTAACAATATAGAGGTAGTCGATGAAAAACATCAAAAGAAAGTCGTAAAACTTAAAAAATCAAAAGAGAAGAAGGCGACAACCGGTAGTGCTGCCGCCGCAGACTTTGGGACAGTAACCGATCCGGTTAAAATGTATCTTCGTGAGATGGGCCTCGTCACCCTGTTAAGCAGGGAAGGGGAGGTTGTCATTGCAAAAAAAATAGAAAGCGGTGAGCAGGAAGTTCTGCGAGCGCTTTTGGAGAGTACGGCAGGCGTCGAGTCCATCATAAACCTGGGAGGAGATATTGAGAATGGGGCTCTGCGTCCCAAGTATGTGTTAAGAGATGTCGATGAGGGCGACACCTATGCCGATGAAGTCGCGCAAACTGAAAAATTTCTGGAAACCATTCGGAGAATCAAAGATCTGCACGAAGAAAATAGAGTGTATCGCGAAAAGCTTTTCATTGAAATTATGAAATCCAATGATAAGCGTCGAATAAAACGAAATATTGCCCGTCGTTCTAATAAAATTTTTGAATTGCTTAAGGACTGGCGTCTTGAAGCCAGTGTCATCGAAGGTATCGAAAGTAAAATCAGGCATCAAATTGGCTGGTTCGATGCGATGAATAAGAGAACTGCCGAGAGTGCCGAAATTTTTGATGCATCGATCGCAGACGCTAAGGATAATTTGAAAACCAAAAGCAAGTTTGTAAAATGGGCTGGCACGCGTTGTGAATTAGCCAAAGATGAACTGGGAGCCCGCTACGATGAACTAAAAAAGATTATAGAAGACATCAGAGCAAAAGAAATCGATATAAAAGCCGACAGCCGAATGTTGAAAAGGATCATGTCCGGCGTCGAGGAAGGGCGTTTCAGGGCGAAATTGGCCAAGAGCGAACTTACTAAAGCAAATTTGCGGCTGGTTGTCAGTATTGCAAAAAAATATACCAATCGTGGTCTACAGTTTCTGGATTTAATCCAGGAAGGAAATATCGGCCTAATGAAAGCCGTCGATAAATTCGAATATCGGCGGGGCTATAAGTTCAGCACTTATGCAACATGGTGGATTCGACAGGCCATCACACGAGCCATCGCAGATCAAGCCAGGACAATTCGAATTCCGGTACACATGATTGAAACCATCAATAAGCTTATTCGCACTTCGCGATATTTGGTGCAGGAGGCCGGACGGGAGCCCACCCCAGAGGAAATTGCCGAAAAAATGGAGATTCCTTTGGAAAAAGTTCGCAAGGTGCTCAAAATTGCCAGGGAACCGATTTCACTGGAAACTCCGATCGGAGAAGAAGAAGACAGCCATCTGGGTGATTTTATCGAAGATAAAAAATTTATGCTTCCCTCCGATGCGGCTGTCAACATGAACCTGTCCGAACAAACCCGGAAGGTTTTGGCAACGTTGACCCCACGTGAGGAAAAAGTGCTGCGTATGCGCTTTGGCATTGGTGAGAAAGCCGACCACACCCTTGAAGAAGTGGGGCAGGATTTTTCGGTAACGCGTGAGCGCATCCGGCAGATTGAAGCCAAAGCCTTGAGAAAGTTAAGACATCCTACCCGAAGTCGAAAGCTGAAAAATTTTATCGATACTTGACAAAGGGAATGTGGACGGAAAGGAAAGTTCGTGTTAGACGGGCCCATAGCTCAGCTGGCAGAGCCACCGGCTCATAACCGGTAGGTCCCTGGTTCGATCCCAGGTGGGCCCACTCCTTTACCACATGATTTTTAAGAGCTTTTAAGCTGCCTGGAATCTAATCACTTGGTATTTTATGGTAAGTATTCAGGGTGACTCAGTATGGCGCAATCATTCGGCCGTGAAAATTCATGGTGCAGGCGTGGGTATGTAACAACCCGCGCCTTTTTAATTGTTGGTGAACTGACGCGGCGGATAGACAGCTTATGCGATTGGTCTCGATTAAATAAAACCCAACATTTTTTTGACGAAAATTGCTTAAAAATAACTGATAACGAACAGGAAAACCAATGTCAAAAATCACCGAAGAGCAGATCGTTACCCTGGTAAAGCTTCAAAAAATTGATACCGAAGCCCAAAAACTGGAATCGTTTTTGAAAGGAATACCGGATCGGATCGGAGTTCTTGATGAAAGACTAGAGAAATTCGTGCACGGTGTCGAGGAAGATGAGAACTTTATCAGTGAACTCAATAAAAATTATCGCACTTATGAATCCGACGTCCAAATGAACCTTGGCAAAATCCAAAAAAGCAATGAAAAACTGCGATCGGTTAAGACCAATAAAGAGTATCAGTCATCGTTAAAGGAAATAGAAGATATAAAGCTAAAAAACTCCAAGATAGAAGATGAAATGCTGGAATTCCTTGAACAAATCGAGAAAGCCGAAGAAGACTTAAACAGTCGAAAACAGCACTATTCAGAAATTATTGACGACACAAACCTGGAAAAAGATTCCATCAAAAAGGATACCGAACAATGTAAACAGAAACTAGCCCAGCTGGAGTTCGATCGCAAAGCCGTCACAGATACACTGGATAGCACGATAATTGACATTTTTTACCGTATAAAAGCGAAACAACCAGATGGCGTGGCTATTGCGGAAGTTAAAAATGCCGTCTGTCAGGGGTGTAACCTGAATATTCCGCCCCAAATGTTCATTGAGCTCCAGCATCGCAACAGCTTGAAAAATTGTCCCAGCTGTGAGAGGATTATTTACTGGGAAAATCAAAGCAAACGGCCGGAGTAGCACAAACGATCGCGGGATCAACGCGTTGGTCCGGAGGAAAGTCCGAACACCACAGGGCAGGGTGCTTCATAACATGAAGTCGTGGCGACGCGAAGGAAAGTGCAACAGAAAGTATACCGCCTGGCGCCAGACCATGCGGTCTGGTGCCGGGTAAGGGTGAAACGGTGCGGTAAGAGCGCACCAGTTCTCCGGGTGACCGGGGAAGCTTGGCAAACCCCACTCGGTGCAAGACCAAATAGGGGAGCTTTTGAGGGTAGCCCGCCCGAGTTCCCGGGTAGGTCGCAAGAGATGTCGGGCAACCGGCTTCCATAGATGAATGATCGTTGCCCGGTTCGGGGCAACCCGGATCGGGGACAAAATTCGGCTTATGGGTTGCTCCGGCCGTTTACTTGGAATCTGGATCCAGCATCTCCTTTCCTTGACACCTGACACCTGACACCTTACATTTCTTGCAACGTGTTGTCAGATTAAACCCGATCAGGACCTAAAAAACCATTAATCCTTAACCAGCTGCCATGCGCAAGGACCGACTACTCAATAACGACTTAGGAAGACAGTCAATTTATGCTGAACTCACAATCAGGCCACGAAAATTCCTTTGAAAAAAAAGTGCGCATCTTTTCCCATGATTATCTGAAATGCTGCGTCTATATATCCGCTATAAATGATCCAAAAAATGAATTTTCCAAAAAACTCTATTCAAAGCTGATATCGACCTCAATGCTTCTCGAGGATTTTTTGGATTACCATGGCGCCAAAAATAATAAGAACTGGTATTTTTACCGTGAGCTTTCGGCAGCTGTGCGACACCTGAGCCTGGGAGCCAACTTTCAGAAACATATAACCAATCGCCTTGCCTTCTATGATCTTGCGGAATACAGTGACTTTAAAAAGGAGGGAGAAGTTACCCTTGATTTTTTAACAAAAACCTTGATAAAAATGGCACCGGTTATCCTGGAGGAAGCCCGACTTCACGCCATTGCTATCCCACAGGATCGGTTTGTGGCTGATGATTTTCCAAGCATAACCACCCGAGATCTTCTTCGTTATGACATTGACGATCAGGACAAGGATTCGCAGAAAAAGAGCATTGTTAAAATCGCCAGTGATTTCCTAAACATTACCAAAGATTTTGACCAACTGAAATTCTACGATCCTTATGACTATGAGGACATTCTGGCCCTTGTCCCCGACAGAGTCAATGAAGTAGAGATCCGACGCCATGAGATGCTTTTGCATAATCTCCAATCCTCTTTTGATACCTATGTCATTCATGGCGGCTTCCTTTACGGCAATCGAAAATTAAAGCAATTGAGAGGCTTCTTCTCGGTCGTGTTTCACCTTCTCCAGATGGTGGGGCGGTTGCTTCATTTTTACGAGCGTCACCTCCATGAAGCCGGTTATAAAAACACCTATAAGGTCATTCAAGACCGGTTATACGCTCTGGTTAATCCCGCAACACTCCTTGACCGGACCATAAATTACGGCCTTTTTTACGCCTGTCACTTTTTGACGACCGGTCAGGAATTGGCACGGGAAATTCTTAATGAAAATATCGAGCGGGCAAAGATTAAAGTGGGAATCCCACAGAAACTCGGATTCCACGCTCGCCCTAGTCTGCTGGTAGCCAAGATTGTGCAGCACTATGGTGGAAGGGTGGAATTGTGCATTAGCGACGATCGCTTCGATGCAAGCAGTGTGCTGGATATTCAGTGGGCAGGAGGAAAAATTCAGAAGGAACAACTCAAAGAGGTTGTTTTTGAGGGTGATGCCCGGACACTAAAAGATATTGAAACTCTGGCCAGTGTTAATTACGGCGAAGACACCATGGGCAAAGGAGTTCCACTACCGATTGAGTTGAAATATTTAATGTAGTTATAATACTTTTACATAGAATTCAGGGAGATATGGACTATGCAACAAGACTCGACATATGATCAGGATGCGCCCCAAAGCGATATGGCCAGTGAAGCTTACCTGGCTCAACTTAAAGCGACCTTTGAACAATTGCCCAATGACATTCCGCTTTATCTTTTTACCGCCAAGGGTCATGAAGATGTTTTTACCCATTCCAATAGGCAGGTCATCAGGGCTTTTCGCGAACTTAGCAATAAAATTACCTTGCGGGAATATGATTTAGACCACGAATTGGCCCATAAATGGAATGTCACCAGTTCCCCCTCGTTGTTGATTGCACCGGAACGATATTCCATTCGATGGCTGGGTGCACCCATGGGGGAGGAAGCAAAAACGTTTCTTGAAATCCTGATTTTGGTCGGATTGGGTAAAAGTAATCTCAGCGATCAGTCGATCAATGTCATCAAAAAAATTGATTCACCGCGAAATATAAAGGTATTTGTCAGCCCAACATGTCCTTATTGTCCGCAAGAGGCCGTTAATGCAGTAAAGGCAGCCATTGAAATGCCCGAAACGGTTTCCCTCGAAATCATCGATATCCAGTGCGAACCGGAATTAGCCAATCAATATGCGGCTCAAAGTGTGCCCCAGGCCTTTGCCAATGATGTCCTCATAGGACAAGGAGCTCAGCCCGAAGAGGTTTTCATCCTGTCATTAAAGAAACTGGAACCTCAGACCATTTTTATACCCGACAGTGATGCCGAATTGGTAGAGGCCGATTTGCTGATAATTGGAGGAGGACCCTCCGGGCTGACGGCAGGAATTTATGCCGTCCGCAGCGGTTTGCGTACTGTCATAGTGGAACGCGAAGCCCTTGGAGGACAGGTAGCTACGACGCCGATTGTTGAAAACTATCCCGGGTTCACATCGGTTGGCGGCAAGACCCTGGTGGATATCATGGTTAGCCACGCTTTGCAGTATGTTCAAATTTTTCAGGGAGAAGCTGTAATGGATCTACATACTGGAAAGCCCTTTACCGTATTAACTAACCGCAGGAAGTTTTTAACAAAATCCGTGCTTTTGGCCACCGGTGCCACCCATCGCCACCTGAATGTGCCTGGTGAATCCCGACTTTCAGGAAGAGGTGTCAGTTACTGCAGTACTTGCGACGGCCCCCTGTTTAAAGGGAAAAAGGTGGTCATGGTAGGCGGTGGTAACAGCGCGGTGACTGAAGCTTTGCATCTTTTTCACATGGGTGTTGATGTCACCCTGATCCATCGCAGGGACAAATTAAGGGCCCAGGATTTTTTGGCGAAACAGCTCTCCGACAACAATATAACGGTGCTCTGGGATACGGAAATTAAAGAGATCCGAGGAGAAGAAAGGGTTGAGGAACTTCTTATTTTCAACAATAAAACAAATGAATCTTCCACCTTTGAAACCAACGGCGTGTTCATTGCCGTCGGATATACCCCGGCCGTTGAGCTCGCTCAAAAGATGGGTATTGAGGTGACTGCTGACGGCTATATCAAACACGATGGAAAACACCGCACCAACATACCCGGCGTGTATTCAGCCGGCGATGTTGAAGGTGGCTACAAACAGATTGTCACCGCTTCCGGCCAGGGAGCAGAGGCCGCCATGACGATATTTGAAGATTTGATTAATCCATACTGGTTGAACTAATAAACAAATTTGGTATCCATGGTTCGTTGTTGATCGGAAATGAGAAGATCCCGATGGTCTTGAGAATGTGCCTTTTGGAGGTGCTGCTGTTTTGAAACCTCCTTTGTCAGCGAAGGGAAAGGAATATCCGGATCAGCCGCGTGTTGCAGTTGGTGCGATCGTCTTTAAAAACAACAAGGTATTACTTGTTCGTCGGGGAAAACCGCCGGCCCGAGACTTGTGGGCTATTCCCGGTGGCAGTGTCGAAGTCTGTGAAACGCTTCAGCGGGCTGCCGAGAGAGAGATTTTCGAGGAAACCGGAATCACCATACAGGCACTGGAACCGGTTTTTACTTTTGATTACATTGAACGGGACGAATTCGGTTATGCCAGATTTCATTATGTCATTATTGACCTGATAGCGGATTATGTGAAGGGAGAACCTAAGGCGGGCGATGATGCCACAGAAGCCCGCTGGGTATCATCGCAAGAGTTAGCGAGCCTCAAAGTTAGTTCAAAAACCCGCCAATTGTTAAAGGAGCGTTTTGATTTCGGTCGTTGAATAAAACCGCTTTGACGCTGCTCAATAGTTTGAAATTAGGCGGTTATTTAATCCCCGATGGCGCGCTATCCTTCTGACTCATCGACGCTGAGCTCAATTTCGACCCGGCGGTTTTTTTGACGCCCGCTCGCAGTATTATTTGGGGCAATAGGATTTTCAGGTCCCATCCCCTCCGCTTTGATATTGGCAGGATCCACTCCTTTGCCGGCGAGATAGGTTTTAATTGTGTTGGCCCGGAATCGGGATACGCTGACATTATAGCTGTAATCGCCTGTTGAATCAGTATAACCTTTGATGCTGATTCTGGCGGATGCGCTGTTCAGCAAGAAGTCCGCAATGCGATTCAATGTCTGATAGGACTCATCGGGAAGCTCATTTGAGTTGAGTTTGAAATAGATTATAATTTTTCGTTCAAGAGGGGGAGCTGTTTCCTGTTGTTTGCGCAACTCTTTCTTGGGCTCATCTTTCACTATTTCCGGGGTTTCTTCTATGATCGGGGTTTCTTCCTTTATTGATTTGTCCGTCGTTTCTTGATTTACTGGTGCTTCTTCTACCGGCTCTACTGCTTTTGTTGCATCGGCTTTTGCCTTGGCGATTTCAAGCGCTTTTAGCTCTTCCGGCGCGGGCCCCTGGTAGTCCTGGGGCGCAACATCATCCATGGACCAGCGGGGCGAATTACTTATTTTTGAATCGAAAAAAAAATAAATACCAAAAACAAGCATCATGACGATGGCAGCAATAATTCCGGCTTTTCTGGTGATACCGGCTTTCGGCGCGACGGCGTCCGGTGACGGGTTTTTCACGGTAAAATTACCTTTTTCTTCGATGTCGTCCTCAAAGTCGATCTCCACCGGAATATGAAGCTCTTTTTCACATTCCAAGATCACCTTCTTATCTATCGATTTTAAATCGTAGGAATAACCGGTCAACAGTGCGTGGTCGCAAATGATATTAATTAGGCGTGGATAACCACCGCAAAAGTCGTGGATTTCACGAATTGCATCGCGACCGAAGATTTCCCGGGTAGCGCCCGCGATCTTGAGGCGGTGCTGGATATACAGGCGGGTTTCGGTTTCAGTCAATGGTTCGATGTGGTAACTTACGGTAATTCGTTGTCTGACCGCTCTGTTTCTGTCCTCCATTAACATTTCATTGAATTCGGTTTGCCCAACAAAAAATATATTGATTAATTTGCGGTCCTGTAATTCTATATTCGACAGCAGTCTTATCTGTTCAAGAAGGTCATGGTTCAAGCGCTGGGCTTCATCAATGATTAACAATACTTTTTTGCGTGAATGATATGCCTTATGAAGAAATTGCTTCAGCTGGATGAGGAATTCCCCTTTACTGTCGAATTTCTTGTTCATTCTAAATTCGTTCGCCAGAAAGTTGAAAAATTCCAGACTGGTCAATCCTGGATCCGGTATTTTGGCAACGATAGCCGCCACATCAATCATTTTTACCAGGCGATTTATCAGGGCGGTTTTACCTGTGCCGACATCACCGGTTAGAAGCAGAAAACCCTTGTTTTCCAATATGCCGTATTTCAGGGTGGCCAGAGCTTCGGAGTGCTTTTCGCCGAGCCACAGGAATTTTGGGTCCGTGGTAATCTGAAACGGCATTGCTTTTAAATTATAATGAGTTTCGTACATATTCGATTATCTTAGGATGCCACGACCGTAATAAAAATAAATGGCCAGCCAGAGAACAAAAAACAAGACAATGTAAGCGGTTCGCTGGCGTATGAGTTTTTGGTGTTTTTTATCGATCAGGTTGGCAGAGTTTTTTAATTCTCGTTTAACAATTTCCATTTCATCAAGCAGACTCTTCAGATCCCCGGTTTCCGAATAGCCAACCAGTCGTTTGGACTTGTGCTCAAAATCCCTCACATTAAAAGCATCAAAGGCGATTTTTTGTTTTTCGGTTACATAAGAAATTTCATGGATTTCTTTGGCCAATTCCGCACAGTAAAACTTGCGATAAGGGTTTACTTCGGGTATTTCTCCGAGTTGTCTAATTCTCCGGTCAATCCCACTGTTTAGCTCCGTGGATATTTCTGACAAAAGTCCGTCCATTTCTTCAATGGTATTTTGATTCTTGAATAGATCCTCTCCGGTGAGCGCAGATATAAAAAAAATTAAAAATCCGGCTGTTATACAGCTGGTCACAAATTTAATAACGACGACTATATCACGACTCAGGATGGACATGACACATTTCCTTTTGTAAATCGCTCCAGTTTTGGGGACACCTAAAACTCAATTCTTTATAGAAAATCTAACTGGTTTATATTACAATACAATTGCATGTCATCGTACGGCAAATACTAAAGTTTGTCAATTGCCCGCAAGATTCATTGGAAAATATTCCGCAGCCCTAATCTGCATTTTTTAAATTTTGGCGAATTTCATTAAGATCGTTGCTTTTTCCCATATTTTCTTGAACCCATTGCGGTGTTTGACCATATTCTGCGGCAAGGGTTTGGATAGCTTCAGTGTAGCTTTTATGTTTCAAGGTTTTACCCGTCCAATATGGAAAAGGTCTCCTTGGATTATAGAAAACAATGCCGGGTGATTTTGGGGCAGGAGGCTGGACGACGGCTGTCTCCTGGTCCAACACCGGTTGCGCCAAATTTTGATGGATTTGTTCTAGATCATTGGTGTCCCCCATATGGGCCTGAATCCATTCAGGTGAATGTCCATAATGATTAGCGAGGGCCTGGATGGCTTCTTTATAGCTCTTGTGTTTTGAATTTATACCCGTCCAATATTTAAAGGGTCTTCTGGGATTATAGAAGACATTCCCATCTGATTTTGGCGGGCTGATTTTTTTTGTGTCGCCATCTTTTGCATTGATTGGATGCACCCGGCGCTTCTTTTTAGGTGGTGCAGTTTTTTTAACTGTACTTGTTTTGACAATTCGCAGAACTTCCTTTTTGGGGTAACTGAGAACCCATCCGGCGTATTCGCATTTTATCTCACCGTTTTCTTCCCATGCTTTTTCCTGGCAAATCGTTTTCATGCCGTCTTTAAAATATATGATATCCGCATTGGCCGATAACACGATGATGCACAGAAACAGGTATGTAACGACGACCACTTTCATCTTTTACTATCCCTATTTATAATGGATATAGGCGGGTTGGATTGAGATCTGCAATGCGAGGCGGATGCCGGATTACCAGATTCTGTAGGTGCTTTAATCTTAATTGGAAGTATCACGCGTTTTAGGACATTGATTTTGAATTCATTCCGACAGCCGCTGATCAATCTGGGACAGGGGGGGGTTGAGTACGTCTTTTACCGCCTCCAGCATTTCGTCGCGATCAATCGGCTTGGTAAGTGTGCAAGCGGCACCAAGTTTTTTTGCCCCTTTCAGATACCCTTCAGGTTTATTCAAACCGCCGCCGGACATTGCAATGATTTTTACATCCGGAAACTCCTTTTTTAGATCGATGATCATGCCAATGCCGTCCTTGTTTGGCATGATTAGGTCGGTAATGATCAGATCGGCCGGATTCTGGCGGTAAATTTTAATTCCTTCTATTCCATCAGGCGCTTCAGCAACTTTATATCCGTCACGTTCCAGCATGAGTTTAAGCATTGACCGTATTTGAGGTTCATCGTCAATAATAAGGATAAGTGCCATCGCTTTTATTTCCTTTCCCTGCTCAAATGGATAGATAACTTCTTTGAATTAGATCATAACTTTATAAGTCTTTCAACATTAAAAACCTTGGCAGATTTAAAAATGAGACAGCGGTCGTTTATAGCAAATGAAGCTGCCCACCGCAAGCGGACGGGTTATTCATAAGATTGTAATAGATTCACATGTTTTTTTAAAAATATCAAATCATTACTTGACACTTAAATTGGAATATGTTCAAATAATGAACGTTCAATCAATGAACGCTTGCGCGCGTCCATTTTTTATACCTTTTACTGTTCGAAATGTTACACATAGACCTCCTTATGTAATTTACCGGGCGGAGCTGTGAATTAAAAGGC
Organism: uncultured Desulfobacterales bacterium; assembly: GCA_945787595.1. Next base: position 10,824 of record CALZJV010000148.1, read on the forward strand.
AGTAAGTCGGAAAGCACGGGCGCCGTGAAGGCGGCATTTATTGTAAGCCTCCAAACAATCGAGGCGCCAATCCTCATATCCGTATCCAGTTCCCATAACCCCGAGACCTTTGAATTTTCCACTATTTTAGAAGCTTCAACAGTTCAGAATTGGCAATTATTCAAAGGTCTCACCCCTTAATATTACCCGAACCCACACCTTGTTCTCAATACCCCAAAGATGAACCCCATTGATTTACGTACCTTAAGGATCCTTGAAAAGGTCGATAATGACGGTACGCCCAGCCAGAGGGATTTAGCCCGGGATCTGAATATTTCCCTTGGGCTTGTCAACTCTTTTATCAAGCGGCTGGCCAAAAAGGGATATTTCAAAATTGGTCATCTTCCCAAAAACCGGGTTCGATATATTCTCACCCCCCGGGGCGTTGCAGAGAAATCCCGGTTAACCTATGAATATATCCAGTATTCCTTTAAATTTTATAAAGATGCCCGTCAAAAGCTGCGGGATTTATATGCAGAGCTGGAAACGCAAGGTGTCAGACGCATTGTTTTTTTTGGGGCCGGCGACCTGGCTGAAATCGCCTATTTATCTCTGCAGCAATCCTGTATTGAATTGGTGGCGGTGGTCGATGTTGACGGAGTCGGCCAAAATTTTATGCAATTTACCATTGTCCATCCCGATCGGATTGAATCTCTTTGGTTTGACAGGATCCTCATTACTTCCATCAATTCAATGGAATCTATTTTTGAAAAAATAGCGACCATAGGAATATCTGCGAGTCGTGTGGTAGAGATCGGTTAGAACGGATTCAATCTGGGTTTACGGTTGACTTGCTCAGCGAAATGTGATCAAACGCTTTGTTTCTAATTTTATTCAAAATCGAAAACCTGGTCCTCAGGGCCAGGTCAGAGGTGATCGGCTCTGCCATAGATCAAATCTGTTCAAGGTTTCAGGTGTCAGGTTT
>CALZJV010000149.1 GCA_945787595.1 uncultured Desulfobacterales bacterium
CGACAATGGATTCGACGGCCTTTTTAAGCGTTGTTTTGCCAGTGACATAATGACTGGCTGGAAAAATAGCAGCATGTTTCAGACGGTTGATCAAGGTTCCGCGCAGGGCATCTATCTCTGAAATCGCTTCGATCTGATCCCCGAAAAAATCGACGCGGATGGCTCTGTCTTCTTCGTATGCCGGAAAAACCTCCACCCGATCGCCCCTGACTCTGAAAACGCCGCGGTGAAAGTCCATGTCGTTGCGTTCATACTGCATCGCGACCAGTTTGAAAAGAAACTCGTCCCGTCCGAATTCCATGTCGTTTATAATGTCAATCCGCATGTCCAGGTAATCTTCAGGGGCACCCAGTCCGAAAATACAGGAAACACTGGCCACAACAACGATATCCCGGCGGGACAGCACCGAGCGTGTTGCGGAATGCCGCAATTTATCAATCATTTCGTTGATCGATGAGTCCTTTTGGATGTAAGTGTCACTGGAGGGGATGTACGCTTCTGGTTGGTAATAGTCGTAGTAGCTTACAAAATATTCCACGGCATTTTCGGGAAACAGCTGTCTGAACTCACTATAGAGTTGCGCCGCGAGGGTTTTATTCGGAGCGATGACCAGCGTCGGCTTGTTTATCCGGGCAATCACCTGGGCCATGGTAAATGTCTTTCCGGACCCGGTCACTCCTAAAAGGACATTGTGGCGCTTTCCGGCAAGCAGGTTGCGGGATAATTTTTCGATCGCTTCGGGCTGATCACCGGTGGGTTCAAAGCTGGTAATCATTTTAAAATCAGACATGATTTTATATGGGTTCAGCGGTTCAACGTTCAGGGTTTCCAGTTAAATTGCCCTAATTGGTATCTAACAATCGTATTGCGTGTCAATCGGGTTGATTTCCAGGTATCACACAATTAAAATATGACAGAGCAAAGCGATACAATAAATTCGCAATTCAAAATCCAAAATCTAAAATTGCTTCATACATCCTATCAAATTAGGCTCTCTTGCTAAAAACGTCAACCTCAGTTTTGATTCAGCCGGCTCCGGAACGGCTGAGTTTCTATTCCAATGTCGATTGCCGCCATTCGTTGCCCGCGTTAGTTAGTTTCCATCCATAAATGGTCTTTTTGCCCAATCTCGGCGTCAATCGGCGCGTTTGTTTGTGCGATGTAGCCAGCTACGTCTCCGCACAAACGCTTGATTTCCTTGACCTTGGACAAAAATCCGCATTTCTGGATTGGAAACACTATTTGATGCCCAAACCGATTTTAACCGATTTATGGATGGGCACTAGTTAGGACTCCTTTTGTCTGGTCACGCTGAAAGGGGCTGTTGACAGTTTTGCTTCAACTCTGCTATTTGGGTGACCTAATCTAACGGTATTCGCAGCCTCATGGTTTTGCCATTTATATTTGTTCGGCATTGCATGGCCACCTTTGCGGCGGGACCTGTTATCGCATTTACAGAGGGGTAAACATCAGAATGGTGCAACCGGCTACGTTGCCTGCGCCCAGGAAATTTTAGCCCAGCTGTTTGATCTCGGACTCAAAATTGATCGTTTGGTGTGTGCCAGCGGAAGCACGGGAACCCATGCTGGACTAGTGACCGGATTTTACGGCAACAATGCCGATATCCCGGTAATCGGAATTAATGTCAGCCGTACCAAAGCGGAACAGGAGCCACTGGTTCATGATCTCGTGTGCAAAACCGCCGATCATGTCGGCATCAAAGCTGGGATTCCGCAAGAGGCCATCCTTTGTTTCGGAGATTATGTGGGCGCCGGGTATTCGCGACCCACACCTGCAATGGTTGAGGCCGTCAAGCTGCTGGCCCGCAGTGAAGGTATTCTCCTGGATCCGATTTACACGGGCAAAGCAATGGCCGGACTGGTCGATCTGGTTCGTAAGGGATATTTCGGTAGCGACGAAAATATTCTATTTGTTCATACCGGGGGTTCTCCTGCGCTTTATGCTTACCTTGATGCCTTTCGCCAGTAGAAACGGGATCAAGGCCTATACATTTTTCAGGTTTGAATCCCATCGGCATCAGTTTCATCTTCGCCATGGGGTTGCCCAGGGCAAACGGCTTGAGTTTGTGGATCCATTTGGCCAGGGTTTTCAGATGGGCCAGGATGCGGTTGACGGTCCGGTCGCTGTAACCTCCCCTGCCCTTTGCCGGCTTTTTTTTTCAAATGATCGGCAAAGGCCTTTGACAGCCTGGGGGTTTACAGCCGGCGATTCTCGCGACCGCAGCCATTAATCATAAAATCACGAAACAGCGCTAAATCCCTTTTTTGTACTTATTGTGAGCTTTCGGAAGTGGTGACTTCGAAGCGAAAATAAGCCGCCGTTCGAAGACGTACAGAGCAAGGTGTTCTGCTTGCCTTGCCAGACATGCCTTTCGGTATCCGAATTATCCGACGACCGGGAGTGAATGACCACTAAGGATCCTTGGTAACAAGGACCAATCCGATAAGAACGAGTACCGCCCCAAATCCAAATGAGGTCGAGATGGTTTCCCCCAGTATCACCCCCCCAAATAGGACACCGAATACCGGCGCAAGAAAGGAATAAGCAGAAAGCGTCGATGCGGCATATCGTTTGAGCATCCAAAAGAAGACGAGGTAACTGGCAAAGGCAACAATGACAATCTGGAACCCGAGCGCAGCAATGGGAGTAATTGTTTTCGGCAATTGCCATGTCTCTCCAAGCGCCAAGGACAGGGCCGGCAATAGAATCGAGGATCCTGCTAGCTGAAAATACAGCGCCGCCGTTGCGGGAACCTCAACAAGCCGCGTTGTCTTTATCAGCAGGATCGTTGCGGCCCAGGCTGAAGCGGCGGCAAGACATAGCATATCGCCCAAGATATTTCCGCCTGCTTCTGCGTTGCCATTTTTCCAGAGAATTACGGTGACGCCGAAAAATGCCAATACGAAGCCAAAAACCCCGGTCCGGTCGATGCGCTCGCTCGGCAGTAGAAGAGCAGCGCCAACGGCTATCAAAATCGGGCCCGTATAGTAGAGAATCGTTCCCCGTGACGCCGTGCTCTGGTCTAAACCAATGAACAATAAGGAGAAATCCAAGGTGAACAGGCTCCCCAAAGCGATAGCCTCCCAAAGACGGACGCCCATTTTCCAGGGCGGCTGTCCACGCCAGACGAACCAGAGCGTGAGCAGAAAGGTTGCGCCTAAGGACCTCAGACCCGCCTGGAAAACAGGGGCGATCTCAGAATTCCCAATCTTGATCGCAACCTGCTGAGCCCCCCAAATGGCGCAGACCACCACAAGGAGGATCCCAAAAGGTATCGGCAATCGACTCGATCGGCCATGTGCTGGGATGGTGCTATCAGTCATGCTGTCAATTGGCCTAAGGTTCTATTCGATGAAAAACGAACTTCTGGAATTGGGTGTTTAAATGTGAATTTTCCTCTATCATCGAATCGCGCCTGTTGAATATAGTCGTCATTTAGCCAGGGCTCGAGAGCCTGCATAAAATCTATGAACGTACATGAAAATTTCCTGCCAATCCTGTTTAAAGCTCAGCATTGACAGATAGACACAGTAATCCGGGTAAGACTCGTGTAGCGCTTTAAGATTTTCGAGAAAATTGAATTGTTCTGCCTTTTCATCTTTTTCTTTACCAACACTTTTGTAAAGAAGATCGATGTTATTCGACATCCAAGCTTCAACGACGACAGTAATGTTAAAATCCTTTATTCGGTCAACGTTGTCGTCTTTTCCAATGATCGGCTGGGTAACCACATACTTTGCGCCGGCGTCTATTTTTTGCTTCATTCGATTTAACTCAAAAGGCATTGGTTTATAAGGATTGAAGGCTGCACCTGTTATGAATTGATCGGGATGTTCCGTGTTAATGTATCGGATCAAATCCATGGAGGTTGCCACGCTCAGTTTGCCGCCGATACTTTTGGCGTCGAGCTTGGGCAGCAAAGGCCCGCCGTCCCCTCTAAGAACAAGAATATATTTTAAGTTGGCCTTAGCGGCTTTTTGCAACAAGCCGTCAAGCTCGCTTTTGGTGTGGAAAGTGTTCAAATTCATCATAACCTTTTGGGGATCGATTGAAAGGCCTCGAAGATCAAAGCATTCCAGTGCGCCCAACCTTGGCTGTCCCATGGGGTTATCCGGTATGGATATGCCGCACCCCGCATCAATAATCCTTCGATAGCGCTCAGCAAATCTATCCAGGAGACCCTCAATCTGATCGCCAGCCGATCTTTTCGGTGACAGTAACTCGACAAGATAGGAATAATCAAACATAAGAAGTCCCCTTCATAACCTTCGTCTTTACATGAATGGATCAAGGCTGGATTTCGCTGACTTCCCTATTTTGGAATATGACTAGAGATCTCAAGTCGCGGTGCAAATGGACTTTTCGCTCACACGGTTAGCAGATGGTTTTTTATAAAGAAAACCTTTGAAACCTATTTCTACATTCGATGTGCGCTGCATCCCGTGAACCCGTGGGTAGCGGCTGAATCCGAACATCTGGCAGCACCAAATATGCCAGGCAGCGAATTAAATTGATAATTGAATTCGCCTTATTGAATAAATATATGATTTCGTCTGATATTTTGTTTATTTTCGCCAAAACTCCGGAACAACCAGGATAATCACGGTAAATATTTCCAGCCTGCCCAGCAACATGCACCAGATCAACAGCCATTTCCCAAAAAAAGGTATCTGAGCGAAATTTTCCACCGGCCCGACCATGCCGAATCCGGGCCCAATGTTTCCGATGGTGGCCGCAACGGCTGCAAAAGAAGTCGTAAAATCGACACCCAGACCTGCCAGCAAAACAGAGCTCAGGGCAAACAGACCCATATAGAGGGCCAGAAATCCTAAAACACTATGCATGACATCATCCGGCATCGGTTTGCCGGCGATTTTTACATGCGACACCGCATGGGGATGAATCAGTGAAAACAACTCCTTGTAACAATACTTAAAGCAAAGCATGATCCGCAGGCATTTCATACCGCCGCCGGTGGAACCGGCCGACGCCCCCAGAAACATGCACAATAGCAGAATAAGCTGGGACATGGCCGGCCATTGTTCGTAATCGGCAGTCGCAAAACCGGTGGTGGTAACAATCGACACCACCTGAAATGCACCGTATCGCAAGGCCTCACCGATGGTTTCATACACGCTTCCAAAAATATCCAGGCTCACCACCAAGATTCTCAGGATAACCGCTCCAATGAAAAACCGGCATTCGGAATCCTGCCAGAATACCAGAGTTTTCCCCCGCAACATCTGGTAGTGAAATGAAAAGTGAACACTCCTCCCGCAGAGCGGGAGGCCTCAGGAAGCCCCCTGGAAGGGGGCGAAGATAATTACCTCGGTCATTTAAAAACGAAATCCGAAACACGAAGCACGAAACAAATTCGAATGACAAAAACCTAAAACCGTTACGCCTCTCAACGTTACAATGCGGTTTGGTCCGTTGTTGTGATCAGGCTTTATGCCTTTGTTCTCACGTTTTAAGCATTTGAAAATTAGAATTTGATATTTGTTTCGCATTTCGGTATTCGAATTTCGTATTTTCTAGGGCTTTGCTGATTTCTCCCCGGGTCGGTAGAACCTTTTCGGGTCCACCACTGGAAGTGGTGGTTTAATATCAGAATTAATACCGGCCAGCAACATGAAGAATATGAACACGCAATCAAAATAGACACTGTTGAAATGCGCAATGGAGGAATTTTTGGTGGAGAAGCCGCCGGTCGGCATGGTGGTGAAGGTATGGCAGAGGGCATCATACAGACTCATGCCGCCAAACATGAGCAGAAGGACCTGGACCATTGAAATGAGCGCATACACTTTCCATAGGATCATGGCCGTATCACGGATCCGGGGTTTGAGTTTGTCGGGAACGGGAGTAGGGACTTCCGCCTTGTAAAGCTGCATGCCGCCGACACCCAAAAATGGAAGAATTGCCACTGACAGCACAATGATGCCCATACCTCCCAGCCACTGGATAAAACTGCGCCAGAAAAGCAGCCCCTTTGATAGGCCCTCGATGTTGCTGAGAATGGAAGCTCCCGTGGTGGTAAATCCGGAAACAGATTCAAAAACCGCGTCTGTGAACGTAAAATAGCCATCTCCGAAATAAAACGGCAGTGCTCCGAACAACCCCACCGCAGTCCAACCTGCCGCCACAATCGCCATGCCTTCACGCTGATTGATGACTTCCACCTTGGCCTTGCGGAATACAAAATAGAGTGTCAATCCGGCAATTACGGTGACGACCATGGATTCTAAGAGGGGAATCAGGCTCTGATCATGGTAATAGAGGCCGACCAACAGAGGGAAAACCATGGTCAATCCGAATGAAAATAACAATACCCCGATGATATTCAGGATAAACCGCCAGTGCATCTAAAAATACTCCAGTTTGACGGAAAGAATTTTTTCGACCTTAGGTATCGCCTGCCTTCTGCGTTCTTTCCTACTTCATCAACCGATATCTTTCACAAAAAAGAAAGGCATCAGAAGGAAAAGATTTTCTAAATTCTAAACAGCTCTATGAACCATTGAGAAGCTGCAAACTAGTATCACTTTTAGACGAATTGTCCGGGATCACCAAAAAAGATATAATCCCTCTTTCCGAAGAACAAAAAGAGATATTAGATGGTATCGTATCTCAAAAGACGTTAAAGTTTTCTCCAATTTATTCTTCATAAAAGTCATGTAGCCCATAAAAATGGTTGCGTAACTAACTGAAATGAATTGTTTTTAAAAAAGTTTTCCGGAATATGGGATAGATGCCATATTTAATTGCCGGGTTAATAATGTATACTAAAGCTGAATTTGGTATTATGTTTCCAGAATTGGGCATTGGATTGCAGGCTATCGCGCCAGGGGTAGTCCCGGAGGATCCTTTCGGCTGTGTGGACGGCGATGGACCTTTCTTCCAGAATAATATTTCTCTCTTGATCCGTTATGTATAAGTCATAGATGTTTTCGGTTGGCATCCTATATTTCCTCTGTTGCGGGTTATTACTCTAAAAACTCATGTTTCCGCGATAACTCGGGAATTCCATTTTGTTAAAACCGGTTGGTACAGGCTATATAATTTAGGTTACGGGACGAAGACTGGAGCTTGACTTAAAACACATATCCTTTTGTTTCGTTTATCGCTTTTAAAGGTATTATTTGTGTACCTTTTAAAACCATCTTATTCTGCTACTCAGGTTTATTTTTATTTTGACGATATTGGATTTCGAAATTAACCGAGTGACTGCCACCCAAAAAATAGCACAAAACTGGCACGGAAATGTATCACTTCGATGGAGCGGCGGTTGCACGTACGGCTAAAAACAGATATACCATCGGAGGGAAACCAATATAGAATCGGCTGATATTGATCATTGGACAAAAAAAAGTCACCCATGAAGGGAGGTAAAAAATGAAAAAGATCATCATTTGGGTAACGGTTTTGACGGTTATGCTAATTTTAAATTTAACGGCTTTTGCAGAACCTGATCAACCTGGCCCGTGATCCGCAGCTTGGAGGCAGAATTGACTTTGTGGAGGATTATGGCGAACAATTATTATTTCGGCGGGGGGCAAGAAAGTCGGTGAACAGGGCCGCGAGATAGAGAAAAAAAATCAGATGAACTATCACGGATTGTGGCTATGCCGGGCACGAACGTCGAAAACCAACTTCGCCTTGACAATTCCGAACTAAATAGGTGTATTTTGCTGTTGGAAGAAAAATTTCAGGAAAAAAAGATAAAGGCAAGCGCACACCAAAGGAGAAGCGGAAGTAAAAAAAGACAAAATGAAATCGATTTGAGCAAATAGGAGATAAACGTTAAGCAAAAAGGTAGGGGGTATGACATCTGTTATTAAGTATTACGAGGGAAACGACTCGGTTGCCGTCATCGGCACCTATCTGCCCCGCCAGTGCGGTATCGCAACCTTCACCACGGATCTGGTTGAAGGCATATCAGCCGAAGCCCCTGATATTTACTGCTGGGCGGTTGCCATGAACGACAAACCTGAGGGGTATCCATATCCGGAAAAAGTGCGCTTTGAGATCAATCAGAATAAGTTGAGCGATTATGATGTCGCATCTCAATTTCTCAATATCAGTCAAACGGATATTGTCTGCCTGCAGCATGAATTCGGTCTTTTCGGCGGGCCGGCCGGCAGCCATCTGCTGAAACTATTAGGTGATCTGCGCATGCCGGTGGTGACGACGTTGCACACGGTTTTGAAGGACCCCGAGCCGGAATATCGCGACGTCATGTGCAAGCTGTCCGATCTGTCCGACAAATTGGTCGTGATGAGCCACAAGGCATATGACTTCCTTAAAGATATCTATGCCGTGCCCGAGGAAAAAGTCGTCTTTATCCATCATGGCATTCCGGATACGCTCTTTATTGATTCCAGCTTCTACAAAGACAAATTCGGTGTGGAAGGCAAAAAGGTGCTGCTCACATTCGGTTTGCTATCTTTTCTTCAAAATCCCGGACATCTCGCAATGAGCACGGCCCTCTTTAACAAGGCACTGAGAGCTGTCGAGAATTTTCATTCGCCCCGCGCCATCGCTTTTTGTCTGGTGGGCACGCATGGTTATCTGGATAAATTTTCCGGCGACAGTGATGTGCGCAGGGTTCGAAAAATTCTTGCCGACAGGTTATTTGATCAGTTTAAAAACAATGCAGCAGACGATTGGCCCTGGCTTGAGAACGCTCTAAACTATGCCAACGGCAAACTGCCCCATGCCCTGCTGCTGTCCGGCCACCGGATGCAACGCAACGACATGATCATTATGGGACTCAACTCCCTCAAGTGGCTGCTTGCCATTCAAACCGAAGGCACTCACTTTGTGCCCGTCGGCAGCAACGGATGGTATGAACAAGGCGGTCCCAGAGCCCGTTTCGACCAGCAGCCCGTCGAAGCCAACGCCATGATTGAAGCCTGTGTCGAAGCCTTTAATATCACCCGGGATAAATCATGGTTCGACAACGCAGTCATGTGTTTCAATTGGTATCTCGGACACAATGACCTGAATATGCCGCTCTATGATCCCAAGACCGGCGGCTGTCGAGATGGGTTGATGGCCGACGGTATCAACCAGAATGAAGGCGCCGAATCGTCCCTAGCCTGGCTGCTTTCGTTGATGACATTGCAAAAGCTTTATGCCGACGAGATTTTAAACCAGCCGTTGTCACCAAAAACGGATTGACAAAAGGATCCGTCATGCACATTTTAAAACTCTTTGAGCATGCCGATGGGTATGACATGATTCATAACCACTTAGACTTTCTGCCACTGGCCTATACCGATCGAACATATCCATAACATTGAAACTAATACTTGTTTACCTCTTTTTCATCTTAGCGAAGAGACGGTCAAGAGGGACGGCTACAAAGGAAGATGCATAGTCCGACATGCCGTAAGCTATAACGAGTTCACCATTATTTATGATGGCGCCGCACGAATAGACCACGTTTGGCACGTATCCTTCCCTTTCTTCTTCATTGGGCATCATAAGGGGCTCTTCCAGCCTGGCTATGATTTTCGTGGGATCGTGCCTATCAAGGAGCATTGCCCCAAGGTAATACCGTCTCACCGGGCCCACCCCATGAGTGACCACCAACCATCCCTCGTCGGTTTCCAGCGGCGATCCGCAGTTACCCACCTGGAGAAACTCCCATGGATGCTCCGGTCCCAGAATTTTTTTTGCATCCGTACTCCATACATTTATGCTGTCCGAGAACATGACATAATGGCTGACGCCGTCAAGACGGGCCAGCATTACATACCGGCCCTTTATCCGGCGCGGAAACAGCGCCATGCCTTTGTTTCTGGCATATTCACCGTTTATCGGCTTAACCGTGAAATGCCGGAAGTCCTGCGTACTTATAAACTTGGGAAGGATTCCATGTTCGCTGTAAGCGGTATAGGTGGAATAATAGGTGACAGTGCTATCGTCCTCTGTAAATCTTACAACGCGCATATCTTCAATGCCCTTATTTTCCATCAATGAAAACGGGAAGATAACCCGCTCGGAGAGGGTCATATCGAGAGAGAATTCCATTTCATAGTGTGATTCCGCCACGCGTTGTATGGCATCTATAACCCGTTTCTCCTGAAAGGACAGGTCACGGCCCTCGGTATACTTCCCGATCTCACCGAAAAGATTACCGTAGACAAACTTATCCTCCAACTCGTCCATAAGAGAGTCTATTATTTTATTATAGGCATCTTTATGTTCAACCCCTGATCTCCTTTCAATTAAGACAGGCCATATCCGTTCGATAAAGTGATCCTTGGTATACACATGTCTCTTGATCTTATCGGGAATCTCCACAAGCTGGTCGATTGGCCTGAAAATTAGTTCATTTTCTTTTGTCAAGATACCGCTTCTGAATACAATGGAAGATATGTGACCTTCTCCTGTGGCCCTGAAACTCACGATTACCCGCCGCTCACCTTCTTCAAGGAACTCCTGGTTTGGGTCCTCCACAATGGAAGGATTAAAAATTGCTGCTGATTCAATGGAATATTCCATGGTAAAATAGGAGCCTATGAGCAATATCCTCTCCGCTGAGATATCTCCAGGATCAAAACTTAGCTCCTGTTCAAGGATCGCCTTTACTTGATCATAGTGATTTTGGAATATGGCACTTAGTTTCCTATGCCTATCAGAAAAATCTTCAAAGACATGGTTGAGGATAGAATGTACCTTATCTCCCGGAAGTTGAATTACCATCTCCACGATACTTCTTGCCCTTTCAGCCCCAGGCATGAAAAACCTGGCGATTACTCTCTTGGGATCCGGGTAAAACTTAGTCTTCAGTCTTCTTACAGATATCATTACATCTTCCTTCCGAAAATTATTCAAGCCTGATAGGTTACCGAATATATTTCAATAAATCTGAATTAGGCGGCAACCGCCTCCAAAAGGTGGTTCCGCAATCCTGAAAACCGTTTTCAATAGTCTTGCCTTGATTTGGAGTTGCTAAATGGATTGGAGTTGCCCAAAAAATCACATTTCCAACCCAAAGTCCAGCAAAAACTCCATTTCCACCTGAGAATTGAAAATACTTCTTCTGTCCGATATTTGCAAGAATTTTCACCGGCATGCCACCTCAGTTCTGCCAGCCAAGCACAGCCCGATAATGGTGCCCCAATGGAAAAGCTGACGCCACATGCACATACCAATACCTGGCTGATTAAAACACATATGGTGCATTTATCAACAGACGGCTGATGCTTCTCATTGACATTGTCTTCATTCTGGCATAGGATGGCGGCGATACTTTCGTATCGTCGCTATCTACACTCTTTACACATCAGTTCAGGCCTTCATTTTTTGGAGCATATACCGCTATGCAGTGGACCATGACAAATTGGGAACGGATAGCCGTGGAGCTGTTCTCCAACTACCACAAAGCTTCTGTGGCGGCCGCTGAAAAAATTACTACTCTTATTCAAAAGCACAACCGCCTAGCAAAGGCAACCATTCTCGGGCTCGCGACCGGAAACACACCAATAGCACTGTATCGCGAATTGATCAGACAGCATAAGGAAGATGGACTTGATTTCTCGAGGGTGATCACTTTCAACCTCGATGAATACTGGCCGATCCAACCGGATGCGCCACAAAGCTACCATCGCTTCATGCAGGAGAATCTGTTCAAGCATCTCAACCTTCCTCCGGGAAACATCCACATGCCCGACGGCATGGTGGCGGAAGAAGCGCTGGAGAATTACTGCCGGAAGTATGAGGAAAACATTGCACGCGTCGGCGGAATCGACATTCAGATACTGGGAATCGGACGTACCGGTCATATCGGATTCAATGAACCGGGATCCGGCAAGGACAGTCAAACCCGTCGCGTCCGCCTCGACAAGCTGACACGCCTGGATGCAGTCTCGGATTTTCAGGGTGAATCAAATGTTCCCCAGTATGCCATCACCATGGGCATTGGAACCATCCTGCAGGCCCGCACCATATTGCTGCTCGCATTCGGAGAACATAAGGCCCCCATCGTCAGCCGAACCGTTGAGAGACCTCCTTCAAGTGAGGTTGCGGCTAGCTTTCTGCAGGATCATCCGAGCGTTTCAATATATCTCGATCCAGCGGCTGCCTCGCTGCTGACCCGGGAGACCGAACCCTGGAAGGTGACACACTGTAAATGGGATGACAAACTGATTAGAAAGGCAGTTACCGGCCTGGCGCTGAGGCTCGGCAAGCCGGTCCTGGAGTTAACCGACGCCGATTATGCTGATAACGGTCTTTACGATCTGCTGGTTGAACACGGCCGATCCTATGACATCAACCTGAAGGTGTTCCGCCGCATGATGAAAACCATCTCCGGCTGGCCCGGCGGTAAAGACGCTGCCCGCAGGGTTTGCGTCTTCAGTCCTCATCCGGATGACGACGTTATTTCCATGGGCGCCACCATACAACGTCTTTGCAGCCAGGGCCATGAAGTTTATTGCATTTACATGACCTCCGGTGCTTCGGATGTGCCCGATCACAGCGCTTTGCAGTATGCCGATTTTGCAGCCGAATTCAACCGAATTTTCGGCCTGGCTCCATACCAGACGTCTCGAATCGACGCGCATATTGAAGCGTTCTTACGCCGCAAAGCACCGGGATTTCAGGATTCGGATGAAGTCCTGGCCGTAAAGACACTGATCCGCAAAACAGAAGCCCTGGCGGCGTCATCTTACTGCGGTGTGCCGCCAGCGAACTGTCACTTCATCGCAATGCCATTTGCTCGAATTCCCGGCTCGGTGCCTGTTCCGCCGGGTCCCGAAGATACCGAGGTGCTTCTTGATATGCTGCAAAGAATCCAGCCCGATATCCTCTTTGCACCGGGAGAGAGCACCAATCCACAAGGAGTGCACCGGCGCTGCCTGGATGCCATTCAGACGGCTGTCCGGCAGCAACTTCGCAACTCAAAGGCACCACGCTGCTATTTCTACCGCGGCAGCTGGCAGGAATGGGAACCTTACCGGATAGACTTGGCCATCCCCATTTCACCGGATGAACTGTTGCAGAAGCGCCATGCGATTTTGAGGCATCAGACCCAGCTCGGACAACCGGCCTATCCCGGATCATACGATATTCGCGAATTGTGGCAGCGGGCCGAAGAGCGCAACCGTGAGACGGCGGTTATTTACGACATGCTGGGATTGCCTAAGTACCATGGAATGGAAGCGTTTATCCTTTGGGATCCTGAAAACTACTCGAATTGAATAATTTAGACACCATATCGCCCACGCAAAAGAAGGTTGCCGTGATTGTGGCCCATCCGGATGACGAAATCATTTGGTGCGGAGGCCTGCTGCTGGCGCACCCCCAATGGAAAGTCACGATCATGAGCCTCTGTCGTGCTTCCGATTCCGACCGCCGGCCGCGCTTTGAGCACGTTGCGAATCATTTGCATACAACTGCCATCATTACCGATCTGGATGACAGTTCGCCTCCGAAAGCCATCCGTCCTGAAATCGATATCGGTGAAAAAATTCTAAATCGACTGGGGGATGTTTACTGGTGGCGGGTTTTTACACATGGTGCCAACGGAGAATATGGGCATCTCCGCCATATCCAGATTCATCAGGAAGTTTGTCGGCTTTTCACAATCGGCTTGCTGCGCTGCAGCGAGCTATGGACATTTTCTTATAATTCCGATCCGCAGACCGGCATTACCCAACTTTCTACCGCAACAGAATGGGCGCTGCCCCTGACGCAGCAGCATTGGCAGGAAAAGAGGCGGATTATTCATGAACTTTACGGCTTTGACGTTAACGGTTTTGAATTCAGGGCCTGTTCACCGATCGAGGGTTTCCGGCAGTCGCAGCAATCATGAAAACCGCTAAATAAAGGAGTCATCATGAAAGCACTCGTTTTATATGATTATCCTCCGTCTCCCGGAGGACTTGCAACCCAGGGGGATCTTCTTTACCGGGGGTTGAAACACATCGGCGTGGATGCCCATCCCGCCCATTTCGAATCACCCCAAGAGAAGGAATGGTACTACCGCTGGTTTGAACCCGATATAGTGGTCGGTATCGGTTTTTGGGGGCACACCCCGCACATCGTGCTCCACCCACAACGCTATGGTGCGACACCAGTACCATGGCTTGTTGCCGATGGTTATGTCTCCGGCTACCATGAAATTCTCGATGCACTGCCATTGGTGCTGACCACTTCAAAATGGGTAAAGGATGTCTACAAACGGGACGGACTGAATACGGCAAACTACGAGGTGCTTCCTGTCGGCTGCGATACGGATGCCTTCATCCCGCGTGACAGAGATGATCCCAAAGTCGCGACAATCCGCGAATCATTAGGAGTGGCACCGGATCAGATCATGATCCTCACCGTTGGCGGTGATGCGGCCTCCAAAGGCGCTCAGGAGGTCATGCAGGCCCTGGCGCTCATCGACAAGGATGCACCGGATTGGAAGTATGTCTGCAAAGTCTGGCCTCAGCCGAGAACCGAGGAACAAACAGTGCATGACATGCAGCTGGCCAATCATCTGGGCATTGAGAAAAATGTCATCTATGCCAGCAGCCGCATCTCGCGCAACTACATGCCTTACCTGTTGGCCGCATGCGACATCTATGCGGCACCCGCCCGCCTGGAAGGATTCGGAATGGTTCAGGTTGAAGCCAATGCCTGCGGCAAACCGGTAATCGGTATCAAAGCCATGGGCATGCTGGACACGCTGGTTCATAAGGAAACCGCTTTTCTTGCCAACATTGCCCAGGAAGTACGGATCAAGGAGGCCATTGTCGGCAGCGATCACGGTCTTGAAGACGGCCATCGGATCGTCTTCAAACGACTGCGCACCGCGGACTACCGGGCAAGTGTCTACGACATCGCAAAATACCTGATGAAGCTGTTGACCGACACGAAACTGCGCAAGAAAATGGGGGAGGCCGGTCGCCGACGAGTTGCCGAACACTTCGACTACCGTATCGTTGCGAAACGTTTTGTTGAACTTATAGCCACCAAGCTTGGAATCAGGTGAAGATTTTGGATGAAACCATTGCCGCTGCCAAACAGGCAGCCATTGAAGTCCTCCTGCATAACCTGCGCGGCCCATTCCGGGGACTTCCCCGAACCGCAGGTTGGGGCTACCCGGAACCCTATACCCGCGATCTGCTGATCGCGTCGCTGGGCATGCTGTTGAGCCGGGAACAAAGGCTCGTCAACGCTGTGCGAAAAGTGCTGACCGTTCTCGCGCGAAATCAAACGAAACGCGGGCACATTCCTTCCCTGGTAAATGATCCCGGTAACCGGGGAGCCAGCGATACAACCCCTTTGTTTATTCTGGCACTCGGCTTTTACAGAAACGTTTCCGGAGAAGGTGATTTCCTCGAAGATGCCGCCCGGCGCGCAATGCGGTGGATGGACTATCAGAGTCCCGACGACAGTGTCATGGTCGCCCAAATGCCTACCACCGATTGGCGGGACGAACAGTGGGTGATGGGTTTCGGACTTTTTGTCAACACAGTTGTCTACGGCTATTTGCGCCTTTACGGTGAACATGAAAAGGCGCTAATACTCAAATCCCTGATGTCCGGACTTACGGTCACTGCCGACAAACGGCACAAGCATGTACATGATGGGCTGCGGCTGGCAGAAAAGCCGTATTTCGCGCTCTCGTCCTTCAAAATTTACAGCAACGAGCGCTTCGACCTGCTGGGCAACAGCCTGGCCATTCTTACAGGCCTTACATCGCCAAGACAGGCGGGGAAAATCATTGCGTGGGTCGAGGCCGAATGCCGCGAGTTGCGCGCCAAAGGCGACCTGGCTCTCGCGCTGCCGCCGAATCTCTTTCCGTACATTCGTCCGGACGATCCCGACTGGCTGTCGCGCTTCGATCGCTACAATCGTCCCGGAATGTACCACAACGGCGGCATCTGGCCGTTCATCTGCGGCTTCTATATTGCGGCCGCCGTGGCCGCCGGGAGAATGCGCATCGCCGAAAGGAATCTGAAGGCGTTGGCCGAAGCTGTCAAAATGGCCGCCAGCCCGGAACTTGCCTTTGGCTTCAACGAATACCTAAGCGCCCAAGATGGACTTCCGCGCGGTCAGGATTGGCAGACCTGGTCGGCCGCTATGTTCATCTACGCAGCTGAGTGTGTCGAACGCGGCCAAACACCATTTTTCGACAAAATTCGCGCCGCTTCATAAATTGCGATACAACCTGGATGTGATCGAATTCTGTCGCTTTCTTGCCTGCGTGTAATAAAAGTCTCGTGCCTTTGTGAATTATGCCAAGACGGTTTCGTTACTTTTCATCCTCTTTTTCGCGAATGCTTTGCAGTGGCACCGGGCAATGATGAAACATCTTTTGAGCCGGAGTGCATACGCTGCATTTACCAATGCCGGGATTGTAGGACCAGCTATACCCCGGCATTAATTCTGGATTTTTCTCTAATAAATGATGGCGGCTTACCCCAGGTAAATCATTTTAAGAAACTTTACCAATTGGATCTATAGTGGAAAATTGGAGCAGATTAAGAAAGAATTGCTTGAGAACCCAAAACCCCAGATTTTGCAAAGCATTCACAGCTTAAAAACGGATTTGTTGGGGCCGGGCAGTTGACCGTGTTCAGTGCATCGGTGGTGGGCGGCTTAAGCATTGCCTTGGGTATTCTCACCTTCAGCCGGGGAGTCATGGAAACGGTTGGGAATAAGTTGGTGCGCCTGGATCCTTTTTCAGCCCTGGTGGTGGTTTTGGCAGAGGGCCTGACGGTTCATTTATATACATTCGTCGGGGTTCCGGTTTCGACGTCTCAGGCGGTGATCGGGGCCATCCTGGGCGTGGGGGTCGTCAAAGGGGTCAACACGGTCAGTCGGCGAACGCTAACCAACATTTTGATCGGTTGGATGCTGACACCGGCGATTGCTTGTTTTATCGCCGTTGCACTTTACTTTGCTGTTAATCTTCGATTCATACCGGAACCCTGAATTAATGGCATAAATTTTCATGGTGAATCATAATGAGGTAAAAGAGAGAGCAAAATTCAATCTTATTGCAATCTTTGAAAGCCAGAAAAATACCGTCGATCTATTTCTCCAAGAAAAGATCGTCAATATTTTCACTTAATTCCAGAGTGAGCAATTCAGCCTGACACCCTCGCGGCATACCATGGAGAACTATCTGCAAAATTTAAGACGGGTCAGCGATGCATTTGTTCAGGAAATTAAAAAAAACTGAGGAATGAAGCCGGATGAAACTTCTGATGAACAAGAATCTGGCGTTACTATTAAGCGGGCAGTTGGTCTCCCAGATCGGAGATAAATTCTACATGCTGGCCCTGGCAATCTGGGTGTTGCATACGACAAAATCCACTGCCATGATGGGAGGTGTTCTTTTTTGCTCTTTCTTTCCCACCTTCCTGATGGGGTTTGTTGCCGGCGCCGTTGTTGATAAATATGATCGTAAAAGCATCATCCTGGCGGCGGACTTTATCCGGGGCCTGGTGGTTGCGCTAGTGGCCTATCTTCATTATTTAAATCTTTTAAATATCTATGCCATTTATATTTCTCAGATACTGCTTTCGGTGTGTGCAGCTTTCTTTAATCCCGTCATACCGGCAGTAATTCCCCAAATTATCGAGAAAGGACGGTTGGCCCGGGCCAATTCCATGACAAGCTTCGTCAGGGGGTTTTCTTCTATGATCGGACCGGCATTGGGCGGTATTGCCGTGGCCACCTTGGGCTATACATCGGTATTTGCCTTTAATGCTGCCTCCTTTATCATTTCGGCGGTTTTCGAATGCTTCCTTGAAATTCCCGGCCATCAAAACAAGAAAGGCGAGCGTACCGGTATCATCGGAAGTGCCATCGAGGGATTAAGCTATATTTTCCAGCATAGATCATTGAGTATCATCCTCATCATGGTGGCGGCCATCCATTTTTTTGTGGGCTCGATCGAGGTACTTATGCCGGTTTTATCAGGCCAATTCGCCGGAACCAGCGCTAAAAACCTGGGATACATCCAGACATTTTTCGGACTCGGTACAGTCTTAATGGCGCTGATGATCAGCTTTTACAATATCAATGGAAAGGAAGTCGGATTGTTATTCGGCGGCATAGGTGCTTTCGGATCCGTTTGCCTTATAATTGCATACCTCTCCACTGCTGCAATAAATAATGTTGTGTTCTACCTGGGGCCTTTCCTCTTTTTAGGTTCGTTTATTATCCTGGCGGCAACCTGTTTTCGAACCATCCTCCAAAAAGATGTCGCCAATGAAATGGCTGGCAGGGTGTTCGGCGCCGCCGGCACGATCGGCGACATATCCATTCCCATCGCCATGCTGGCATATGGATTTCTACTCAAACTTATTAGCTGCGGCTTGTTGTTGGCTGTCACCGGCGTCTTTTTAACGCTGCTGAGCGGTATTTTTTACCTTCGTTATCGCCGCATTGAGGTGTCTGAAAAAGGACAGCTGGCAGTTGGACCAAATATTTCATAATGGGTTGATCCGTATGTAGAGATAAGTTACAACCATCGACTTTCATTCAACCAGCACCACACACATAGCCCCGATGCCCTCCCCTTTTCCAATAATCCCCAGTCCCTCGGTGGTGGTGGCTTTAATATTGACACAGTCGGGATCAAGGTTAACGGCTGCCGCCAGATTCTGCTGCATGCTCTTGCGGTAGGAACCTATTTTAGGGCCTTCAGCAAAAATAATGGTGTCTATATTGCGGATAGAAAAGCCTTTTTCGCGAACCATTAGGTTCGTTTGGGCAAGAAGCGTTAAACTGGATATATCTTTATATTTTGGATCGGTATCCGGAAAATGCATACCGATATCACCCAACCCGGCTGCACCCAATAAAGCGTCGCATACAGCGTGCACCAGGACATCTGCATCCGAATGGCCCAGCAATCCTTTATCAAAGGGAATGACAGTGCCTCCCAACACCAGTTTTCGTCCCGTCACCAGCCGGTGGACATCATACCCTATTCCGGTTCGCATT
>CALZJV010000150.1:0-16505 GCA_945787595.1 uncultured Desulfobacterales bacterium
CGGAAACAGCTCTCCACATATGAGTTGGGCGCGCGCAAGATGATGTAGACGCCCCAGCGAAGGTCCCCTTCCACGGCACTGCCGTCGCGATGTTCCGAGGCAATGACTTCCACGGTCCCGTCTCGATCCAGGATACCCCCGTCTTGTTCGGGCTTTAGGCGTTCAGCCAGATCCTCCACGCCAACCGGGGGAAACGTCAGTCCTTCAGCCTGTGGGCCAAGCCCGGATGCATTCGCCACCGCACACATCTCTATGGCACTTTTGGAGCCGTCCAGGAAGGAGTTGAACATCCGGGCATTGTAGTCGCCGCTGGCCACCTGCTCCTTGCTGAATCCGTAAAATCCCCAAACCGTTTCCGGGGTGGAGAAATGATATTCGGGCTGATAGCGCGTCCCCTTTCCGGCACACACCACATCGAAACCCACAGTCCGCGCCCAGTCGATTTGCTCCATAATCAACGCCGGCTGGTCGCCGTAGGCCATAGAGTAAACCACCCCTTTCTCTTCCGCCTTCTTCTTCAAAACCGGCCCCACCAGGCAGTCCGCCT
The DNA here is from genome assembly GCA_945787595.1 of uncultured Desulfobacterales bacterium. The sequence goes on from CALZJV010000150.1 coordinate 548, forward strand.
CCACGGTGACCATCACGATATGCTTGCCGGCTTCGATGGCTGCCAGGGCATGTTGGGTTCCGTGCTCGGGATGGCCGGTGATCTCCAGAATCACTTCGCAGTCCGATGCGATCACTTCCAGGGCCGACGGACACACCCCTATCCGTCCTCTGGCAGCAGCATCATTGATTTGACCGGCGCTCACGGCATTTTCCGCAATACCGTCATCCCAACCGGTTCGCTCCAGCGCGTCATAGACTTTCTGGGGTTCCAATTCGGCAATCCCCATTACCTGCAGTCCCGGAACCAACTTCGCCTGGGATAAAAACATGGCCGAAAACTTCCCCGCACCGATCACCCCCACCTTAACCGGTCGTCCCTTTGAAGCACGTTTCTGAAGCATCATGTAGAAATTCATCATTTTACTCCCAAATCTTCCGTATTCATTTTTCAACTCCTAGAGTGCAAATCTATAGTTTTGTCGTGCCAGACCGCCCAACATTAGTAATTAGGGTTTGTTCCTTATTTTGAAACATCATGCCTCACCTCTCTTCTGAATTTTTTATTGGTTAAGGACTCGTTGTTGAGATGTAAAAGCAATTAAAATTTTTTGCGAGAATTATAGGATGCCGCCACATCAGTCCCTAACCTGTTATCATGTCAGAAGCTTCCCCGGCTTTCGACCTTCGGTCGGTGGCCCGGCATAGGCCTGGGCTATCGACATCCATTGCTGCGCAGTTTCTCCGTTGATAATCAAATCTGTGTCGGTCACATGCCGCCGTTGAACCACCACTAAACAGAACTCTTCAGCCAGGCCCTTTACCATATCTTTCGCTTCTTCAGGCCCCCAGCTCCAGATGTCGCCTGAAGGCCCAGTGAGTTCCACACGAACCGGTGTGTCAGGTACCTCCATTTTACGGTTGGTATAACTCCATCCTAATGTACTCGCCCCTAAATGGGCAATATGACACAAGCGCTCTGTCGGTTTACGTCTAATACCCAATGCATCCACAATATCCTGTCCATGCGCCCAGGTCTCCATCAGACGCGCGGTGGCAAAAGACATGGCACTCAAAGCAGGGCCATACCAGGGCAGTCGCTTCTTGCGATCCATTTTTGCTAAGACTTCAAGCAACGCTCTGCGTTCTTCTCGCCACCATTTCAGGGTTCCTCCAGCAGTCAAATCTTTTCCCGTAGTCTCCATATGCCTCGTCATTTTATTTGGATCTTGCAGCATTTCTTCAAACCACTGTTTAAAGGCCTCCGGATTCGAGGCAGCCAGTTTGGCTCTATTCTCAAAATAGGCTAAATGACGAATTTGTTCCTTTATATCCCAGCCCTTAGAGGGGGTCATGGTCTCCCAAGCGGCCTCATCCAGATTTGCCACGACAGCATCCAACTCCTGTTGTTCCATTTCCAAGTCATTACATATTTGTTTCATGGTCAGACTCCCGGTCAGTTTTGTATTGGTTTTCTACACCTTAGCAAAAATTAATTGGCGTTAATCTTCTCCCTCAGTTTCCCCGAGGACCTGAACGTTACCACTTTCCTTGGTCGCATCATTATCATACATCTATTTCTCAAAAAGTCCGCTAACTTGTGATACATTTTTGAACAAGACCGGTGAGATCTTTTATTTGACTTCCATTGAGGAGTAAATCGCCGGTGCTATTCAACTGAAGTTGGCCATAAGATGAACGCTCCTTTGTCGTGGATTTCTCAAGCATGAAAAAAACGGCACCGGGCGGAATTTTATCCGGTTGGTCAAAAATTGGCGGACAACCCACATCACAGACACCACCAAGGATTTTTTCAATAACTCCCGCGGTAATATGATCCAATGCTGTTTGCAAACCGGCCAATCCTGTCGGGCGCTGTTCGGTGATGACATAATTGATTCCGGTAAGCCCAAAGCGGATCGCTGCTTCGCCCAGGAAGCTGTTCGCCAATGTGTATGAAAACAGGGCCGGACTGGCGTGGGCACCCTTGTCCGGGATTACCGTCTTATAGTAGTCGACATCCGTTCCCAAACAACCATAGAAAGTGGATGCGATAATGCCAATATCCCGTTCGTGGGTCCACTCGGATAGACCCGCATCTATCAACGCCAAAGCAATGGCAGTCAATCCCAAGCGGGAATATTTATCCATTCGCCTGAAATTTGGATAAGGCTTTTTAAACATATCTGCGGGATTAATTTCGGGCAACTGCCCCCCTGGCATGGCAAAGATCTGATGCTTTTTGCCGTGTCCCATGCCGGCTGCTGTCACCCATCCGATTCCCGTAATATCAGCATCCATTGTGGCTTTATCTCCCTAAAACCAATGCGGCATTGACACCGCCAAAACCTGAATTGGTTGTTAAGAGGTAATCGCCGGAAACAGTTTGCGGCCCGAGGCTTATCTGACCCTCGGCGCCCTTTTCCGGGTTTGAAAACCCGACGGTTGGTGGAACGATCCGGGTTGAAAGGGTTTTGAGACCCAGGATGACCTCGATGCCCCCGGCGGCTGCCAGGGTATGCCCGATGGCGCCCTTTATGGAAGACATGGGCAACTTGCGTTCGCCAAACACCTGACGGAAAGCATTAAGTTCCATTAAATCATTATAAACCGTACCGGTTCCATGGGCACTGACGGCGGTGATTTCTTCCGGTTTTTTTTTGGCCGACCACAGGGCCTGGTCAATGGCTTGGACCAGGCCTCGACCACTTTTGGCAGGCGCCGTAATATGGGTGGCATCATTGGCAATGCCCCAACCGAGTACGCTGCCCAGTTGCTCGCGGTTTTCTCGCCGTGCGCGGGCGGCATTCATTAGAAGCAAGGCTGCTGCACCCTCTCCGAGCGAGAGCCCCTTGCGATCACGATCAAAGGGCCGGCAGGGAAACGGCGACAGCGCCTTTAGGGCTGAAAATCCGGAAAATGCATATTCCGTTATCAGATCCCCGCAACATACCAGCACCGCCCCGGCTCGACCGGATTCAATCAGCGCAGCACCATGGGCGACGGCAACGGTAGAAGAGGCACAGGAGGCACTGACACAAATACCATTGCAACGCAAGTCGAGTTTGGTGCCGGCATGATTCGCGACGGAGGACAACAAAACATCTTGAAAGCCGACCGGTTTGCCGCGGCAGAAAGATTCCAGACTGTCGATCCCCGACTTTATGGTCGCGGTAATCAGGGCGGCATCAGATGGCACCGGTCCCATTCCAATAAACAGGCGGTCCAGCAAATCCTGCAGCATGGAACGGCCGCCGCAGGATTTTAGATCATCGATGTGGGCGGCAATTTTGGCCTTGTAGTGGTCTTGATCCACGGCAAAGCGTGTGATCGGCCGGATGGCGGTTTCACCTGCCATGATGCCCTGCCACAACGACTCCAGGTTGGTTCCCAGAGCGGTAACCACGGCAGCATCGGTAACGACCACCTGGCTGGATTCTTTATTGTTTAAGTTATCAACACTCACGCATCACCTTTATTCTAACATTGAAAGCTTGGTCCTCCCTCCGGGCTGTAGGCCCTACGGGCCGGAAGCTGGGCCTCCGGCTCTTAGACCCTTCGGCTCGGAGAGCCAAGTCAGAGGCAGTTGGCTATGCCGTAAAAAGGGCCGATAAGAAGACAGAATTCAGAAGCCAGAATGAGGATAAAATCAGATTCTACTAATCATCTCCGTCATCTGTCTTCCGTTCTCCGACCTCTGTTCTCCGACCTCAGTCCTCCATTTTCCGTCATCTGTCCTCTGTCTTCTATCCTTAGTCCCCTGTCAAAAAAAACGGCCGATCATAAAGACTACCGAATTCACCCCTCGATTATCTTCATGCAATCCTCCGTTTGAGATGTGAGAAAGCCGGATCGCGCCAAAAAACGGAGGGCCGGAATCCACCTGTATCTCCGTTCCGATGCCAATCTGGGGATTAAAATTAAACCGTAACCCCTGACCCTCAACCTGGAAATCGGTATAAATTACACCGATACCACCTTCAATATAAGGATCCCAGCGGGGCCAGGATATAAACTCTAGGTAATACAGAGCCATCATGCCGACCGAAGCCATGCCACGGATTTTAGGAGACGTCGTCAGACCGGCGCTGCCTTCGACTTTGAATCGCAAGGGGTCCGGCGCCCAATGGCGCCAGACCCGATCATAATCCCACATGACAAATCCCGTTAGCTGCAAGTAATTCATATCGCCTATGGGGTCAAATGTTTTCCCGAAAACCCCGGCCAATCCATAACGGGTAGGAATCTCATCGGATGAAATGTCCCCAGCCAGTGCAATATTCAAACGGGTAGAAGCAATTACAAAAGTAAGAATTATAAAGAATATTCTGACCAATTTGGATTGAAGTAATGGGTGTGAACTAATTGTTAGATAGTTTCCATTCATAAATAGTCTTTTTGCCCAATCTCGGCGTCAATCGGCGCGTTTGTTTGTGCGACGTAGCCTGCTACGTCTCCGCACAAACGCTTGATTTCCTTGACCTTGGACAAGTGTCCCAATGGATGGAATTCGTTTACCAAAACTTTTTGCTGTGAAATTTATAGATAAACCGCTTGCGGCAGATACCCCTGGCCATTTATTTCAGCGATTATAACCCATTTGGCAGCAATCCACAACCTAGACAAAATGCAATGTGTGGCAATCCTTTGCCGGATTCACGAGGTTAATTGCCTCTGTAGGCGATATTGGGCAGCCACATGGCAATGTCGGGAAAGAAGGTAATCATGGCCAGCACGATCAGCAAAGGCACGATAAAGGGGGCCGTCGCAATCACACATTGTTCGAATTTAACACCGGACACTTTAGACAGCACATAGAGCACCATTCCGACCGGCGGCGTCAGCAGCCCAAGCATCAGGTTCAAAATCACGATGATGCCCAGATGAACCGGATCGATGCCCACCTTTTCCGCGATCGGCAGCAGTACGGGAACCAGAATGGTGATCGCAGCGATGGTTTCCATGAAGCAGCCGATCAACAAAACAACCATCATGATGATAATCAAAATAACGGTTTTGTTTTGCGAAAAACCCAGCAGAGCGTCACCCAGCATGACTGCAACCTGCTGATCGATCAGGATCCAGGCAAAGATGGTGGCACTGGCGACGATCATTAAAATAGCGGCCGAAGTTTCGATGGTATCCATGGAAACGCGCAAAATATGACGCCAGGTCAAAGAGCGATAGACAAACAGGCCGAGAATAAGTGCGTACACCACCGCGGCAATGGCCGATTCGGTCGGCGTAAAGATACCGGAAAGAATGCCGCCGATAATAATGGTAGGCGTTTGCAGCGGCAGAAAGGCCTGTTTGAATGAAACCCACAGGCGGTTGAGGCTGAAACGGGTATCACGGGGATACTTTCGTTTGCGGGAGTACAAGGCGACCATTATCATCAGTGAGACTCCCATCAGAAGACCCGGGATAAAGCCGGCGGCAAACAGTTCACCGATGGAAGCCGAAGCCATGACACCATAAATAACCAGGGGCAAGGATGGCGGAATAATTGGGCCAATCGTTGAAGAAGCGGCAGTGATACCTACAGAGAAATCATCGTCATAGCCTGCATCTCGCATTGCTTTTATTTCGATGGTCCCAAGTCCTCCTGCATCGGCAACAGCCGCACCAGACATCCCGGCAAAAATAATTGAAGCACCAATATTAACATGTCCCAAGCCGCCATGCAGCCAGCCGACAAGTGCCTTGGCGAAACCAAAAATTCGTGTCGTTATACCGGCAGAATTCATCAGGTGTCCAGCAAGGATAAAAAACGGGACCGCAATCAACGGAAAACTATCAATCCCACTGACCATGCGGTGGAGTACAACAACACTTGGGGTGCCCTCCATCAATATAAAGATAAGGGATCCGACACCCAGTGCCACCGTTACCGGAGAGCCGATAACCAGTAGAACGAAAACAGTTATAAGTAGTATAGCAAGTTCCATTTATCTGCTCCCTCTACTGTGACCGGACAATGGTTTCTTCGAGTTCATGAGCAACCTCTTCACCTCTCTTTCTAAACAGCGATATAAACTCCCAGAGAGCTACCACGGCCATGGCCAAGCAGCTCGCAGCCACGATCCAGTAAATTATCCCTTTGGGAAGATCAATAGAGGTCATACTCTGGTGATGTGTTCGTCTGGCCAGCTCGATGCTCACAATCCCAGCAAAGGTAAAAAAGGCCGCATTAATGAAACAAACGATAATGACAAGCCATTTCACAACGGTAGGAGGTAGAAATCGGTAAAAAAACTCCAGGTAAATATGGGATCGTTTACGTACACAGGTAACGGACCCGACAAAACCGAGTAAGATGAGCAAATACCGTGCGATTTCCTCGGTCCATGATAAGGAACTGTTTAAGGCATACCTGGTAAAAAACTGGATGAAGACAATAATCAATAGTGTCCAAAATACAATAAATACGGGAGCATCTATCCATTTGATATCAGAAATGTCATCCAGTACTTCGAACTCCTGTGTGTTTTCGTTCAAAATTACTCCTCCGTTTTAATCACATTTGTATCGACACTTATCGAACCCAACCCGGACAAGCCGGAATTGAATATTGAATATTGCAGATTGCAGATTGAAGATTTGTGGTATTCTATCTATTTTATTTCGCCTCCCCATGCGGCATATGAGATTAGATGACCATATAACCGGATAAGGGTCGCGGAAACAAATAAATACACAAAAATTGCGCCGGATTTTGGTTCGTCTTCAAGGCGCGCCAAAGGGAGCATATTGTCTATATGTAGCTTTTGGCGCAACGCCGAAGACGGGCTAAAAGACAAGCAAGATTGTTAATTTATTTATTTCCGAGGCCCTAAGACGCAGTGACAGGCTGTTTCGGTCGAAAGGGGAAATGAAGCCCCTTCCGGCCGAAACGACTCATACGTTGATCTGATTACTTGGCATCAGGTATTGCCTGCAGGCGCTCGTAAATATCAGGCGTCCACGGCATGTCTTTGGTCAACAGATGCGGTTTAACAATATCCATAAAAGGCTTGCGATCGACTTCGTTCACTTTTACTCCCTGATCTCTAAACCAGGATACCAGGTCTTTTTCAGCCTGAACGATCTGTTTGGATGCCCATTCTGAAGAATTCTTCAGGGCTTCAGTCAGGATCTTTTGATCGGCCGGATCCATTTTCTTCAGGGTTGAACTTGAAACAACGGTGATCAGCGAGTTCGTGATATGTGCAGTCAGGTTGATATTTGACTGGACTTCATAAAACTTTTTGAACTGGATGGTCGGCAGCGGATTTTCCTGTGCGTCAACAACTTTTTGCTGCAATGCCAGGTATACTTCGGAAAAAGCCATCGGGGTAGGATTTGCCCCCACTGCTTTCGGAAAAAGTACATAGGACGGAGCGTTGGGTACACGAATCTTGAGATCTTTCATATCCGCCGGGGTTAAGATCGGCTTGTTAGCCGTTACTTGACGTGCACCATAGTAAGTAAGCGCAACAACGGTAGCACCACCGGTTGCCTCTTTATAGCCTTCGCTCAACTCAGCAAACAGATCGCTTTGAGTGTACGCTTTCCAGTGAGGATATCCCCTCAAGGTAAATGGATAGTCAGAGATACCGATGGGTCCAAAAGAACGGGAAGCAAAACCACAGCCAGTATAGATGATGTCAATCGTTCCTAAGGATATACCTTCGTTGATAGCTTGCTCCTTACCCAGAGAACTGGCCGGAAATACCTTGATGGAATAGCGACCGGCGGTTTTCTCTTCAACCTCTTTGGCCGCCATTAATGCTGCTTCGTGGTAAGGTGTTTTGACCTCATACACATGAGCAAACCGCAGCCCCTTGACCGCAAAGGCAGGTGATGCGACCCAAATAATGGAAAGTGCGACCAGGCAGACCATGCCGAGCATGGCGATCCGCTTCAGTTTGTAGTTCATAGCCTTCCTCCTTTTTTAAATAAGATTTGTATCGGGGGGTTAACAACCGTATTGTTGTTACCGCAAACTCAGGGGTCGGTAACATACAAAAATAAAAAATGCAATATTTTTTATTTGACATATTTAATTTTTTTTATTAGATAACGTACGGCATCCGCAAGGCGAACGCCGATGCTTCTTTCATTGTTCCGACTGCTGAGATATCACAACATGCGCCAGGGCGGGGAACCATTCATGAGTCAAAAAGCAACCAAAATCCAAACCTCGACCTTTACGCAACAAATTGTCGACTTGCTGAAGCAGAGGATCCTCGACGGCAAACTGTTGTCCGGACAACGCGTTTGGGCGGCAGATCTGGCCAAAGAAATTGGGGTCAGTATGGCGCCGGTAAAAGAGGCGCTGTTGATCTTGCAAGGCGAGGGGCTCATCATCAACATGCCGCGACGGGGTTCAATTGTGCGGCAATTCACACTGCAGGATGTGCAGGAGCTGATTTACATTCGCCACTTGGTGGAAGCCGATGCCGCCACCACCGCCATTACACGCGGCAACATTACACCGGATCTGATCGAGCGCCTGACCTCCCATAACGAAGCCATTGGAAAATTCCGCACGGCAGGAGGCGGATTTTCAGAGCGGGTCGTCCCCTACGGACATGACCGCCAGTTCCACGACAATCTGGTAGATGCATGCGGCAACAAATTGCTCACAGAATGGTACCAGCGCCTGAATTTTCAGGCACATATCATCCGCCTGGCGATCTGGAATATCGGTCCGCGCGGAGATAAGACCTACGAAGAGCATCAAGCGATCATCGAGGCGATGGCCACCAAAGATCGAACAGCTGCCCGCAAAGCGATCAAAGCGCATTTGGATTCAATTATCGATGACTTTAGCCAGGCGGCCCAAAAAAACGGGTTAACCTTCGGCGAGCAAGCGGAAGGGAGGCAACCCCATGGCCGTCGGCAGCTAAAATCACAGCCCAATCCGATTGACTCTTAAGTTCCTGGAAAAAAATAAGGTTGCCGGAGAAGCATTATGAACAAAATTGAGAACATCAATTCTGCCTACTATCGCGTAAAACTTCCGCATGTGCTCACGGATTCAACCCATGGCGAGATGGCCTATTTCGAATTGGTGACGGCGCGCATTACCGATAGCGATGGGGCGGAAGGCCTGGGATACACGTATGCAGTCAATCATGGCGGTGCATCGATTCATGCCATGATCGACAGGGATTTGAGTGAGTATTTAACCGGTGAAGACCCCGGCCGCATCGAAGCGCTCTGGGAAAAAATGTGGTGGGCGGTTCACTACCCGGGCCGCGGCGGTATCGCCTCCTTCGCTATTGCCGCCATTGACATTGCTCTCTGGGACCTGATGGGCCATAAAACCGGCCTGCCGCTGTGGCGACTGCTAGGCGGCCATGATGCCAAGGTCCCGGCCTATACCGGCGGCATCGATCTGTTGATGCCGCTGCCGGAGCTGATCGAACAAACAGACCGCAACCTAAGCAATGGCTTTCGGGCAATTAAGATGAAGATCGGTCGGCCTACCCTCTCCGAGGACGTCGAGCGCGTTGCGGCCATGCGACACCATTTGGGTCAAGATTTTCCGTTGATGGCCGATGCCAACATGCGCTGGTCCCGCGACGAGGCATTGAAAGCCTGTCAGGCACTGCGTGATTATAGCTTGTTTTGGATCGAGGAGCCTTTAATTCCCGAAGATGAGACGGGCCATGCGATGTTGGCCACAACCGGAGGCATTCCCATCGCGGCCGGAGAAAATTTTCGCACCATACATGAGTTCGCACGCTTAATCCGGGCCGAAGGCGTGATGTTTCCCGAAGCGGATGTCTCCAACTGTGGCGGCATTACGCCCTGGATGAAAATCGCCGCCCTGGCGGAGTGCAACAACCTCAAGGTCACCTCACACGGGGTACATGATTTGCACGTCCACCTGTTGGCCGCTGTTCCCAACAAGTCCTACTTGGAAGTTCACGGGTTCGGATTGGAACGCTATATCTCCGATCCGTTGTCAATTAAAGAAGGTTTCGCAACGGCACCGGATACACCGGGGCATGGCGTCGTTTTGGATTGGGAGGCTTTGGAGGAAATGCGCGTTTAGTCCGAATATTTCAATTACTCATTTAATCGTCAAAAAGTATTTGCTGATCACGTTTATCCCACCGATTTCCATGTGGCTGCCTATCCGATTGATGCGCTATGGAGATTAAAAAAATGGCTCAATTTCCTTTCGGTAATGATCCGGCCAAGATCGAAAAGTATCTGGCTTTCTGGAACCGGGATGATGTCACGCGACCCCTGGTTGGATTTTCCTTTGTCGGCTGGTTTCCGATGAATGAGTTTGCAGTCTGCCGAAACTGGGCGTCTTCAGATTATCTCGCCCTGGATATGGTCGAACCGCAGGATTTCATGGATGATCATGTGCGTCTGGCCCGCGAAGGTGAGATTATCGACGATGATATGATTCGCGGTGCCTGCCCGACCCAGGTAACCATTCCATTTCTGCCCGCCATGCTGGGCAACCCGCTGCGTATTTTACCCCAAAACATTCTGGGCGATGAGCGCAAGCTGCCCTGGGAGGAAGCCTTTGCGGTCAGTTTGGATGCAGCGCATCCGTGGTACCGGAAGTACATGGCGTTTATTGATGCCCTGGTGGAAAGGGCCGGTGGCCGCTTCCCCGTCAGTCACGGGCCGGAAATTGGACCCACCGACCTGCATGCGATCCTGCGCGGCCATAACGAAAGTATCATGGATTTGGTGACAGCGCCGCAAAAGTCGGCCAAACTCCTGTGGCAACTGGGGGAAATCGTACGCGATCTGTTTGACGCCATCTGGCAGCGCACACCGCTTTATCACAATGGCTATTTTGATGCCCAGTACTGCCTGTGGTCGCCTGGGCCGATCATTCGCATGCAGGAGGACGCGACGGCCGTCTATTCGCCAGATTTGTACCGCCGGATCGTCCAGCCGGTGGACCGCATGTTGGCCCAATCCTTCAGCTGCAACTTCATGCATCTGCATTCCACCTCCATGTTCCTGTTAGATGCCTTTCTGGAAATCGAGGAAATTCCCTGCTTTGAAATCAACAACGATGCCGTCGGTCCGCCGGTCGCAGATATGGTGCCGTATTTCCAACAAGTTCAGGCCGACGGGCGTTCGCTGTTAATCAGGGGGGCCTTCACCGCCGACGATCTGCGCCTGCTGATGGAATCCTTGGAATCACGGGGACTTTTTCTCAACATCATGGTCAAAAGCATGGAAGAAATCGAGGTTCTCAGACCCATTGTCGGCATGTAGCCCCTCCATCGTGCGCAAGCGGGGTAGGGTAGCATATATTATGTATGATAGCGTTTCCTCAAAATTGACAGCCAATTGAACATTCGTTAACGCATAAACCTAGCGAGGACTTATGAAAGCAGCATACTACACCGGGAATCAGACCTTTGCGATTGAATCCGTACAACCCGTTGCACCCGGCGAGGGCGAAGTCCAGGTAAGTGTTGCCTATTGTGGGATTTGCGGCACGGATCTCCATGTTTTTCATGGGGCGATGGACGCACGCGTGGGAACCCATCGGATAATTGGTCATGAAATGTCGGGTAAGATTACCGCCATCGGGCAAAAGGTCCAAGACCTCGAAATTGGCGATTCGGTGGTGATCCGTCCGCTGGCAGCCTGCGGCGCCTGTCCGGCCTGTCAAAGGGGACATAGCCATATCTGCCAAAACCTTAAGTTTCTTGGCATCGACACCGACGGTGCCTTTCAACAAACCTGGACCGTGCCGGCCCACACCATACACAAGATTCCCGCCGATTTATCTTTAGAACACGCGGCCCTCATCGAACCGGTGGCCGTCGCTTGTCACGATGTGCGGCGGGCACGGCTGGTCGCCGGTGAAGATGCCCTGGTGATCGGCGGTGGCCCCATCGGCATGCTCATCGCTATGGTAGCCAGTCACGTCGGGGCGAAGGTTACCCTGTCGGAAGTCAACGCCCAGCGACTGAAAGTGGCACAATCGTTGGGTTTCGCAACCCTAAATCCCCAAGAGGTGAATGTCGCAGAGAAGATCTATGCCAAAACTGCTGACAAAGGCGCCGACGTGGTCTTTGAGGTGTCCGGAACCCAGGCCGGTGTCGATACGATGACCGAAGCGGCCGCTACCCGTTGCCGGATTGTGATGGTCGCCATCCACGGCACCAAGCCGACTGTGGATCTTTTTAAATTTTTCTGGCGGGAAATCGAGCTTTTTGGGGCCCGGGTATATGAAGCGGAAGATTATGAGCAGGCCATCAAGCTGGTCGCCTCGGGCGCCATTGACTGTAAATCGATGATCACGGATATCAGGCCGTTGGAAAAAATTACCGTTGCTTTTCAAGCCCTTAGCGGAAATGCCCAGGCAATGAAAAGTTTAATCAAATGTTCATAATTCAGGAGATGATCTATGCCTATTCTCGATCAATTTAAACTCGATGGTCAAACCGCACTCGTGACCGGCTGTAAAAGAGGCATTGGTAAGGCCATGGCCATCGCCCTGGCCGAAGCCGGAGCGGATATTATCGGTGTCAGCGCAACCCTGGAAACTGGAGGCAGTGAAGTCGAACAAGCGGTCACCGCCAAGGGGCGAAAGTTCAAGGGGTATGCCTGCGATTTTAGTGATCGGCCGGCACTTTACCGCTTTATCACCCAAGTAAAAAGCGATTTTCCGCAAATCGACATTTTAATTAATAACGCCGGGGTCATCATGCGCACGCCTGCCGTGGAACACCCCGATGAATACTGGGACAAAGTCGTCGAAGTGAACATGAGTGCCCAGTTTATCCTTTCGCGGGACATCGGCAAAGAGATGGTTACCCGTGGCAGGGGCAAAATCATCTTCACGGCATCCCTCTTGTCCTTTCAAGGGGGTATCCTGGTGCCGGGTTATGCGGCCAGCAAAGGCGGCGTCGGTCAACTCACCATGGCCCTGGCCAATGAATGGGCCGGCCAGGGGGTCAACGTCAATGCCATCGCGCCCGGCTATATCAGTACCGACAATACCGAGGCGTTGCGAAATGACCCCGAACGCAGCCAGGCGATTTTAGCGCGCATTCCGGCCGGACGCTGGGGTGATCCCGAAGACTTTGCCGGACCGGTCGTCTTCCTTGCCTCAGCGGCTTCCGACTACATGCATGGCACAGTGATCCTGGTGGACGGCGGCTGGATGGGGCGCTAAACACTGCCGCACTGGATTATTTTCTGAATCTTGCATCTGAAAGCCTCCGACTCGTGCAAAATTCAGGTATTTACCCCAAGGTTGTTTATGCAACGTTGGGGTTAATCTTCGTGCTGGGTGAGCTTGGTTTGGGTAGAATTAATATAAATATGCGAAAACTCAAAATCTGCGGCAGCCCCATGCCAATGGACTTCATTGGCTGGAATGAAAACTACATCACCAGCCGAAATCACCTTCTCCTCTTCTTCGGTGGCAATGATCCCCTTTCCATCGGTTACGATCAGAACTTGCTCATAATCATGAGAGTGAAACTTATTGCGAACTCCCTTGCCAAAGTTGACCATATTTACCTCGTACTCCTTGCTTTCGGGTAAAAGGACCTGTCTGGTCACATCCGGGCTTGTAAAAAGAGGCAAGGTAAAAGGCTCTTTTTCTATTTGGTTTATCGTCACTACTTTCATATTTATCCTCCTTTATGCTAACGCGATCGAGCCGGAAAAGTTGCCACAAAGGCACAAAGTCACCAAGGGACACCGTTGGTTAATAATCCTTTTTGTGCTTCAGTGCCTTGGTGGCGTAGAGGTTTGGCCATAAACTGCACAAAGATCACATTTTAAGATATCCGGGAGCCTGGAGTTCTTTGTGAGCGCTGCCGTATCGAGTGCCTGCAGGATAATATTCTGCATACAGCTGTACCTTTCCGGCGGTCTCTTCCCCGGCTTCTTGCGCTATCAGTTCCAATGCCATATCTATTCCGGCAGAGACACCGGCAGAAGTCCATACACTACCATCTTTTACGAACCGTTTCTCAACGACTTCAACATTTTTCAAATTTCGCAAATTGTCAAGCATTGAAAATGGAAATGATTTCCCATGGCCCAACAAGATCAAGCTCTTCCAGATCGTCAAATAACAGAAAACCAAAATTCATTTTACTTCTCTCCTTTTCCAGGTCAACTGTGTGCCGGAAATACTTAGACATTTATCATTTTAAATGAACTAAAGTTCTTTACGGAATACAAGCAATCGTCCGAATCGGTTAAGGTATGCCATAAAAGGTGGGCGTCAGTCAAGCTTGACACATTGAGAATATGTCAGTTTAGATGTTATTTGTGATATTAAAGGGAAGATGTCCCAAGTTCGACTGAGACCAACAAGCTTTTTGTTTGCTTCGATATTAAATGAAGTTTACGAAAATTTAATATAGAATTTAAATATTCTCAAAATTTATAACTTGACATTAAGTTTGGCCTTTGGCAGGGAATACAGAAGCTTTTAGTTACAGAAAAACTATTGCTACGAGCAATTTTATGTCATCATGACCGATCATGCTGATAATAAGTATGTCATTGGGTTTCTAATAAAAACCGAAAATAAAGGAGAGGCTATGAAACTGGTAAAGATATTATTGATCATTTTTGTCGCTGCAGGATTAATGGTAGCGTGTCAAAGCGCAAAAGAGAAAGCTTACCACTCAGAAAAAGAGATAAACGAGGAAAGACTTGAGCTAATCGAACAATACAAAGACTGTATGGAAAACGCCGATAAGGACAAGGAGAAGGAATCTGAGTGTGAACAATATCTAAAGGCGGCAGATGCGCTCAAATAATTGTCATGTTGAATACATAAAATTTTGAATTGCAAACTTTTACGATTTCTTCTCCATAAACGGAAAGTTGCTGAAATTTATACAGATTTCTTATGGATTTCGTAACATTTTAAATGGTCCAATTGTAAAATAAAGTTAAAAGACCAAGTAACCAGAATCAGCCTTGCACTTGTAACCTGTGATTTTTAAACATCGATAACAAATTACCGCTGCGTCGTTGCTACTCGCTTAATAGACCAGGCAATTCGGCCAGCGTTTTGATTTCAATATCCGGTTGAAAAGGCAAACGTTCCGGCCGCTGGGCAAAACGGTTTATCCATGCGACTCGAAGGCCGAAGGCCGTCGCACCGACGGCATCCCAGGCATTGGCGGACATAAAGACAATCTCTGCCGCCGTTACCCCGAGCTGATCAACCGCCAACTGGTAAACAGTCGGATCCGGTTTAAAAATTCCAACCATTTCAACCGACAAGATTCTCTGGACCAACTCTTCCAATCCACTGCTTTTAACCACGGCCTCGAGCATGGCCGGTGAACCGTTGGAAAGGATCGCTATCTGCCGGCCGCTGTCTTTTAATTTTACCAAAGTATCCGGCACCTCGGGATAGCATTCCAGCTCCAGATAGGCGTCAATAAGATCGTTTCTCAATTGTTTGTCGGTGATATCAAAAACATCCAGTGCGTAATCGAGGGCATCCTGGGTTACCTGCCAAAAATCGGCATGCTTTTTCATCAAACTGCGAAGCCAGGTATATTCAAGCTGCTTGGTGCGCCAGATACTTGATATCTGATCGGCGACATCGCCAAGGCGTTCATCATATTTTCCAACAGCGGAATGGACATCAAACAATGTTCCATAAGCATCAAAGACACAGGCTTTTATATTCGGAATCGAAGATTCTTGCGGCATGGTGTACCTCCATTTTTAGAGTGACCTCAATCGCGTGATACCTCGATTGGGAGTTATTTGTTACTTATGGGCTTTGCGGTTAACCGGATTGTGTTATTTGGCTGAAATATGAGATTTCGATTGTCCACTGAATGATGAGGATTTTTGTTTCATATCCAACTCCAAAACTCAAGAGATTTCAATAATTGCAAAACAAAATATAAGGAATCTGAAATCCTTTTAAGTTTGGATCTTGGCATTCGATTGCGGTTGGATTCATGGGTGTGATTAAGATAGAAGGTATTGGACGGTCTGTGCTATATGAT
>CALZJV010000150.1:16518-18529 GCA_945787595.1 uncultured Desulfobacterales bacterium
TTTAACCTACTAATTCTATCAAAAATTAATTGATATTATATAAAAGATTACCAAGTTTTTCTAACAAATTACTACTGACTTTTTCAAATTCGATTCCCATTCCCATGCGATTTGCATTAGCCACTTCACCTTTGATCCTAATTGATTCGGCATCGCCATCCAACTGGATATTCATCAAGAATTTTTCTCCAATTGAAAGTGGTTTTTTAGCCTCTATAAAACAGCCATCCCGACTAATATTGACAATGAAATTTTTGTAAATACGTTCATTATAAAAATACCTAACAGGAATTCTACAGACTTTTCGGGCAGATGCTCTTTTTTCTTTAAGAATTAAATTTTCAACCTTCTTTAACAGAAATCGCTGCTCTTCTGGGTTTAAAGTTAATATCAGATTGAACAACTTTGTCATATAGATATTGTATTTTTGAAATTTAATTTTAGATAAACTCATGACGGCAAAATATGACCTCCATGGTTAGAATTTTATACAAATACCCGCAATTTTTAACCAACCTTCAATGAAAATGACCTTATGTTGGTTATCGGAATTTTTTTTTCAAACTTAAAAAAATTATTAAAGCAACACTATAAGAATATTGAGAGCCTGCTGAATACACGATAAAAAGAATCTGAAAAAGTCTTGGGTATCATGCTTTTGGAATGGGCGGGCCACCGAAGACCTGATGTTCTCCACGGCCTATGCGGCCGATTTCAAGTGGAATGACATGCACAGGAAAAATCCGAGATTTAACGAATTATTCAAAGCCGCCGGGCCGAGCTTGACGAAAAGAAACGCCGTAAGATGTACGTGGAGATGCAGCAGTCCGCAGTCATTTTGCAGGCTGCTGCTTTTTGAGGGATTTATATATCGTAGTAGAGATAAAACTCATGTGGGTGAGGCCGCAGTTTAATATCGTTGATCTCATTTTCGGTTTTATAGTCAATCCACATATCAATGGCATCCTGGGTGAAAACATCACCCTTCATGAGAAACTCCTGATCGGCCTTTAAGGCTTCGAGGGCCTCATCCAGCGAACCGGGGGCTGAGGGAATTTCGGCCAATTCTTCCGGTGGCAGATTGTAGATGTCTTTGTCCAGGGGATCACCCGGATCGATTTTGTTCTGAATGCCGTCAATAACCGCCATCAGAATGGCTGAAAATGCCAGATAGCCGTTGCAGGACGGATCCGGTGTGCGGAACTCGATTCGTTTCGCCTTGGGAGATGTGGAGTACATCGGAAGTCGAACTGCAGCGCTGCGGTTACGGCTCGAATAGGCCAAGTTTACCGGAGCTTCAAACCCCGGAACCAATCTTTTGTATGAATTGGTAGTGGGGTTGGTAAAGGCACACAGGGCCCGGCAGTGTTTCAGGATACCGCCGATGGCATACAGCGCCTCCTGGGAAACCCCGGCATACTTATCACCGGCAAACAATGGCTGTCCTTTTTTCCAGATGCTGACGTGGGTGTGCATGCCGGTGCCGTTATCTTCAAAAAGGGGTTTGGGCATGAAGGTCACCGTGTGGTTGTGACGATAGGCGACGTTCTTGAGGACATACTTAAACCACATGAGCTGATCGGCCATCTGCAGCAACGGCTTAAAGCGCATATCAATTTCCGACTGTCCGGCCGTAGCGACTTCATGATGCTGAGCCTCGGTTTCGATCCCCAGTTCCTCCAACGTCAGAACCATTTCCGTACGCAAATCCTGAAATTTATCCATGGGAGGGACCGGAAAATACCCTTCCTTGTGGCGCGGCTTATAGCCCAGGTTGGGGCCTTCATCGCGACCGGTGTTCCAGTTGCCCTCGATGGAATCAATTTCATAAAAAGCCCCAAAACGGGTCGATTCAAAACGGATATCATCAAAAATAAAAAACTCCGCTTCAGGACCGATGTAGGCCACATCACCGATACCGGAGCTTTTCAAATAAGAATCCGCTTTCTGAGTGATATTGCGGGGGTCCCGGGTGTAGGGCTCACGGGTTACCGGATCAACAATATTGCAG
>CALZJV010000151.1 GCA_945787595.1 uncultured Desulfobacterales bacterium
ATCTATACTATTTTGAAAGGTATCGGATTGTGAATTCGTCTCGTTCAATTATGAGTGATGAAACCTTTCGCCTACTCCCGCGATTTATAAATGATATAAACCTGACACAGCCGGAAGTTGATTTTAAGTAACCTTTCTGAATGACAAAGCTGTTCCAATTTTGAAATTCGATGGCAGCATTTTCAAATAGTCGTATTAAACAAACCCTCCAGTCAATCATTCAGATTACTTAAGCGAATCGCGGCCGCAAACCGATGGGTATCCATGCCTTCATGGGCGCCCTGGGTTTCTGCATATCCGGCTAATTTTCAGGATGCCAGCCCATCAACCTCCATGTGAGTAACTACTTTTAAAAAAAAACCGACCCACAGACCGCCTGTATAAGGTGCAGCGGATTCCAGCCGCGAAAAAATAGCGCTCAATCGCCATTGTCGTAACTCAATGTCAACTTCTGACCGTTTACTAATCCTTGCAAATCGAACTGTTTTTTGGCATTTTTATGCAGAGTTGACATGTCAGAGTCGGACGAATCCTTATCAAGGAAATAATAGATTTTGGATAACTTACCATGGACAGGCCTTCCGGTAGCGGCGGTCCTTGATCGATTGCAAAGGACACTTGCAGACACTGCCTGTGCGGTGCTGCAGGCTCCGCCCGGGGCCGGCAAGACGACCTGCATCCCCCTTTTCCTGCGCAAGGCACCCTGGCTGGGTGGCCGAAAAATCATTATGTTGGCACCCCGCCGACTGGCAGCCCGGGCGGCAGCCCTGCGCATGTCCGACCTTCTTGGAGAAAAAGTGGGCCGGACGGTGGGCTACCGGGTTCGAATGGATAGCCGTGTCGGCCCTGCAACGCGAATCGAAGTGGTCACTGAAGGTGTGCTGACCCGAATGCTGCAAAGTGATCCATCCCTGGAGGGAATCGGGCTGGTGGTTTTCGACGAGTTTCATGAACGCAGCCTGGATGCCGACCTGAGTTTGGCCCTGTGTTTGGATATGCAGGGTGTGTTGAACACGGATCTACGGCTGCTGATCATGTCTGCCACCTTCGAAACCGGACCGGTAGCCGCCCTGTTGGACGATGCGCCGGTGCTCACCTGCCCGGGACGGGAGTTTCCGGTTGAAACCCGTTATGTCGGCCGCCACACTCCCGCTGAATCCATTGATCCTCTCTGCGATGCGGTGCTTTCCGCTGTCCGTGATGAATCGGGCAGTATCCTGGTTTTTTTACCCGGCGCATCCGAGATTCGTCAGGTGGCGCGGCGGTTGGAGAAGGCCCGGCTGGGGCCACAATTTATCATTGCCCCGCTTTTCGGTAATCTGACGTCTAGCGCCCAGAACCAGGCCATTGCGCCGCCACCCGCCGGACGACGCAAAATCGTGTTGTCTACCTCCATAGCCGAAACCAGCCTGACCATAGAAGGCATCCGGACCGTGGTCGACAGCGGTTTACAGCGCCTGCCGCGTTTTGAAATGCGCAGCGGCCTGACCCGGCTGGTCACCGTCCCTGTGTCACGGGCATCGGCCGACCAGCGGCGGGGGCGGGCCGGACGGATCGGGCCGGGAGTCTGTCTGCGCCTGTGGTCCCGGGAAATGCACCACACGCTGGTCCCGGCGCACCGACCTGAAATTCTGGAGGCCGACCTAGCCGGCCTGACGCTGGAGCTGGCCCTCTGGGGTGTGGACGATCCGGGTAAATTGAAATGGCTTGATCCGCCACCTCAGGACACTTTTAACAGTGCCCGAGACCTTCTTCAGTCCCTCGGCGCCCTGGACCTTGATGGCGGGATTAGCGATCAAGGCCGGCAGATGGCCGCCTTGCCGATGCATCCAAGGTTGAGCCACATGCTGGTTGCGGCGGATCGTCTCGGGTATGGCGGGCTAGCTTGCGATCTGGCGGCCCTGCTCGGTGAACGCGATGTGGTTCGTTTTGACCCCGGCCAACAGGATGCAGACATGCGCATCCGGCTGGATTCGCTTCGGGCCATGCGGCGCAACCGGCCCCTGATCAGTCCGGGCGCGACCGTCGATCATTCCGCCCTCCGCCGGATAATCCGTGCGGCGGATCAACTGCGCCGACAGCTAGGCTGCAAAGCCGGCGATGGTGATGCGGTTTCCATCGGCCGCTTATTGGGCTGGACGTATCCGGATCGAATCGCCCAACGCCGCCCGGGTGTACGGGGAAAATTCCTGTTAGCCAACGGCCGCGGCGCTTATCTCGATCCTACTGCGCCGCTGGCGGCCGAGGAATTTTTAGTAGCGGTCGAGCTGGATGGTCAACGCCGTGAGGCACGGATTTTCAGGGCCGCGGCCTACAGCATGGACATTCTCTCGGAACAGTTCGCCGAGCAGCTCCGCTGGACGGAAGCGGTGGACTGGGATCCCGATCGCCTGGCTGTCGCCGCGCGGCGCGATTTAAAGCTGGGCGCCCTTATACTGCGCAGCGAACCGCTGGCCGCGCCCGATTCTGAACAGGTTTTGACGGCGCTGATCAATGGTATCCGCAAGCAGGGGCTTCAGTGCCTACCCTGGACCAAATCCCTGAAGCGCTGGCAGGAACGCGTTTGTTTTTTGCGACGGTTTTCGGGAATCGATCAGCAGTGGCCCGATGTCACCAATGAGGGTCTGGAGTCGCATCTGAGGCAATGGCTGGCACCCTATCTGACCGGAATGACCCGGCTACGCGACCTGAGCCGGGTCGAACTTAAATCGGCGCTATTCAGTCTGCTGCCCTATCGGCAACATCAACTGCTTGACGAACTGGCCCCCACCCACCTGGCCGTGCCGAGCGGCTCGCGGATTCCCATCGACTATTCGGGCGATGTGCCGGTGCTGGCAGTGCGCTTGCAGGAGATGTTCGGTCTTGCCCAAACACCCTCTGTGGCCGGAGGCCGGCAGCCATTGTTAATTCATTTACTTTCGCCGGCCAGCCGGCCGGTGCAGATCACCAGCGATCTGGCGGGATTCTGGCAGTCAGGCTACCACGAGGTGAAAAGAGAACTGAAGGGGCGCTACCCCAAGCATTATTGGCCGGACGATCCACTTCAAGCCCAGGCCACCGCCCGGGTCAAACCGAAAGGTTGAATGTGGGATGGCGGGTGTGAATCAAGACTGTTGGTTATTGGTGTATCCGTGGCAATTTGTGGTATGTCGACATGTAAAGTGTAGGAGTGCTGGAGTAGTGGCCTCCGGCTCGTAGAGCCTACGGCTCGGAGAGAGTGTTGGGCTTAAAAGCGGAAATGGATTTGATTTTTACTCTTTTACCTTTGGTAATCCGAGATTCAAACATGGTTTATATTTTTACATTATATCAAGCGTTTATCTATCCATTACTCCTTTACTCTCTCCGAGCCGGAGGCCAATACTCCAGTACTCCAGGTACTATTAAGCTCCTCCTTAGGTAAAGAATGACTGCCGTTTACCAACAGCTGTGATCTAAGCCCGGGAACGGTCAATCCCGGTCAATTCTGATAAAAGCCTGCCGGTGACGGTCAGCAGTTCGTACACATCTTGGGCCCCGCTGCTGCCGGGATGGCGCCTGCCATGTCGTGGGAGGTACCTACCGAAAAAGAGGACATCAATTTCTTAACTTTGCCTTGGCAGAGCGGGCATTTCATTTGGACATTGTGGGTTGCCACCATTCGGTCAAATTTATAGTCGCAGTGTTCGCAATTATATTCGTATAAAGGCATAATTTTCCTCCAATATTCGAGATTTATATTCAAAACATAAGATCCCATCCACACGTCCGCAAGGGGCTGGGCTTTTTCCCGCAATATATTTGCTCTGAGCTATTTCTGCTTCCCGGCATTCTTACCTTCCAGCATATTTACCCAGTCTTCCTGCGAAATCCGTAATCCATTTTTTTTCTCAATAAATCTAAAAAGTTGTCGATACTATTAGGAGGTGCTGAAAACACGCAAACAAACTTTTAAATGATAAAATAAATTACGCTGGGGGCATTTTAATGAAAAATCAGCCGATTACGCAAACTCAAAAGCAGAGTAAATTCGCTGGAATGAAAAGCCAGTCAGGCATGGCCACCGCACTTTTAGTTTCCATCATCGCAATAGTTGTGATCTTTGTCGCGGCGGGTGTTTATGCGGTTAAAAATCGTCAAATTTGGATAGCACATGGCATTACTGCAGCAATGAACGCTGTTATCAACACTTCCGGAATACCCTCCCAGGAAAAGTCACAAGTGACTGAAATAATTTATCAAATAAATCAGGGTTACCTATCCGGCGAAATCTCTATGGCGGAACTCGGATTGATCTTTGAAGGCATGGCAAAATGCCCGGCGCTGACCATCGGGCTCGTCACTCAGTTTGAGCAAAGCTATGTCGCACCCTCAGGCTTAAGCAGCTCTGAAAAGCTTGCTGCTGATACCGATCTAAACCGTTTGGCAAGGGGGCTTTCCAATGGTCAAATAAGCTGGGAAATCGCCGAAACAATCCTTGCCGGGATAAGCGAGCTCGGAGAGGACGGCAAACATCAACTCAAGACGTCCGATGAAGTTTCGGATGAAGAAATCCGAGCGGTACTTGCTGCTGTTAAAATTGCAGCCGATGAAGCCGGTATTTCAGATAATAAGGTTGAGATCGATATCTCGGATGAGTTTAAAAAATCTGTAGAGGATGCGCTCGGACGTTCACTGTCTTAGTGCTTCGACTCGCAAATACATTTACATTTGCAAATCGATCAATTCAATCTAGTTGCTCACTCGGCTCGGCTGCTTTCGACAGGCTCAAGCCCTGAGCTTGCCGAAGGGAGCTCGTCGCAGGCAGCACTTAGCAGCCATCTCATAGCCCCGAACCAGGTGGGAGATAAGGCGGTATACCAAAATTTCTAACCCGGGAGAATTGAATGAACAATTTTCAAATGCTAGGCTCTTATCACTTCACCAAGTTGAATTACAGAACGATTGCAGTTTTCTTATCCTTAAGCTTATCAATACTAATCGGGTGTTCTCATACCGAAAAAGTGCGGGTACCGCCAAGAGTAGATCTCGTGGCCTATAGAACCATCGGCATCATCGATTTCTCCATCACCGCTGAAAGTGATTTAAGGCAATACGTCACCCAACACTACATCCAGACCGTTCAATCAGCGCAGCCGGGCGTGCGGCTCCTGGAGCTCGGGACCAAAGAGCATGTATTGAAAACCGTCAGCCACAACCAGCTTGACTTGGCGGCCATTAAATCCATCGGCAGATCCTATCATGTCGACGCATTAATATCCGGTCATTTTAACGCCTCAGAACCAAAACCGAATGTTCGGCTGTCTTCGAGGTGGCAGTCAATGCAGGCAGGTGCGATTATTGAAGCATCACTGATTTCGAAACTCTGGGAGACAGACAGTGGTGTCACCCTGTGGTCAAACTCTACCTCGCGCAAAGAACCGGTGGCAAGCTTGAGGGCGGACACAAGCGGCAATATTGAATTTGGCGCTTCGGACCCCAAAGAGACATACGGCAATCTTGTCCCGCAGCTTGTGTATGCAAATACCTCCGATTTCAGACCTTACTATGTAAACCGCAAGGTTAAGTAAACCCGGCTCTTGCAACATTGGGGTAATCAGATCAGCAAGCGTATTATACTTAGGAAAAACATAACCATATGCAATGTCCAAAATGCAGCTTCATGCATTCCCATGGAAGTACGGAATGCCAGCGATGCGGGATCATCTTTCAAAAATATCATAAATGTAAAGATGAAAAACCTGCTGCCGCCGCTCTGCCTGAAATCCAGACAGGAACGGAAACCGGCATTGGGGAGTTTCTGGCCGAGTTGTTCTGTTATGTCAAGCCGGAAGTCAACCCGCTGATCTTTGCCGGACGGATGCTGTTTTTTTTAGTAATTTTTATTTGGGGGCTAAAATTTATCTTCACCCCTTTGGATTCAAACTACACCATGCAATCCTTTTGGCATCTCGTCAATCTTCCCTTTCATGAAGCCGGGCACATCTTGTTTCGACCTTTCGGCCGACTGATGACCTCACTCGGCGGAAGTCTTGCGCAGCTGTTAATGCCTGTGGTGTGTCTGGCGGTTTTTTTAATAAAAACCAGGGACACATTTGCGGCCTCATTTGCCCTGTGGTGGACGGGAGAGAATTTTATGGATCTTGCACCCTATATCAATGATGCCCGATCACTGACACTGCCGCTGCTCGGCGGTAATACCGGAAGGACGTCACCCTATGGTTACCATGACTGGGAATTTATCCTAAAAGAAACAGGGCTTATTCGCTGCGACCATATCCTGGCTAAAATGTCACATATGATCGGTGCCGTTATAATGATCTGCGCGATTGTTTGGGGAGGGTATCTCCTTTTTAAGCAATACAAGAACCTTGACATCTCAATTTGAATCTGAAAAATTAATCGCTATTGGCCCTGGAGATACAACACTTAATCAAAGTGGAAAACATATGAAAGGATGTTAGAACCTCGTTCCCGATATTGGAGATGAGGTTTTTTTAATTTGGAACTATAGTGACGCGACAACCCGCTACCCGGAATTGGCTGGCACAAGAAATAATTGAGATGCGATCCCTATGTTTTCAATAAACGACATACTAACAAAACGCCGCTTCCGCATGGTGGTTTTTATAGCTTGGGTCTTGATTTTTGTTCTTTCGCTAACTTTATTTATTTTGCTTCCCAAGGTGGATGCCGGGCAGAAAGCACTTCCTTTTCAGACAGGGGAATACCTGTTGTTTCACATTTACTGGGGGTTCATTAAGGTTGGAGAGACCGTCATGGAAGTGTTGCCGAATACGACTGTCGACGGGCAGTCGGTCCGCCATTTTCGCTTAAAGACCCGCACGACTCCCTTTATCGATATGATTTACAAGGTACGGAGCGAAATTGAGGCTTTTACGGACATGGATATGAATCGGTCTGTACTCTACAAAAAGAAACACCTGGAGGGGGGCAACTACAAGGAGGAAATGGTTACTTTCGACTGGGTAAACCACAAAGCTGTCTATTTTAGTTTCGGCAAGCAGGAAAAGGACACCAAGATCCTCCCGGGCACGTTGGATCCGTTAGGGATTTTATATTATTCCCGCACAGTGGATTTCAACGAAGTCATTGAGTTCGAGCGTCCTGTAACGGATGGAAAAAAATGCGTAGTCGGTCGACTTTCATTATTGGGCAGAGAACGGGTCAAACTTCACGGTGTATATTACGACACTTACGTAATGCAGCCAGATATGAAAGATATCGAGGGCTTTTTTGAAGAAAATCGGGACGCAAAACTCACTCTGTGGTATAAAACCGACCGCTCCAGCATACCCGTAAAAATCAAAATCGAGGTATTTATAGGCAGTATCGTGTGTCGGATCGTGCCGTCTTCCGGTATATGATCGTCCGGGAAAATACCATATTGCTTATTTTTATCACTGATCTTATCGGTGAATTAAACCGTTAGTAGCTTCAGTATACTATATTTTTCAACGAGGAGCAGGATCAAGGTGTTCCGATCGGGCAGGCATCCAGGCGCTAGTGAGATCTCCTGAATCCGAAAACAACCAAGGCGTGCACGATCAGCAAGCCGATTGCCACAATCATTGTCCAGATACGTCCAGCCGGCGAATATGGTAAAATGTCCAACCCAAACGTCACTTCAAGGGGCCACAACGGCCGATTGCCGGTTTGCAACAAATCGAGTCCGATATGCAAAAAGGCCCCGGCTAACACTACGGTATATATGCGGCTGAATTGAACCGTCGCCGCTTTTTTGTCGACTCTCCGAAATCCCCATGCCAAGAGCGCGCTGTAAATCGGTACGAACCAGATCGCTGCAGTCAAGCTCGGATGAATGATCATGCTTCTATGAGCGAAATCGGCAAGTGACGTTGGCCAAGGCCCGGTTATAAGCAAATAGGCGCCGCCGATAGCCACGTCGATATCCGGCGAGAGCGCGGCCAGAACAAATAGAAATTTTTTTTCTCTAAACCATTGATTTGCAAAAATAAAAGAGATACTGACATGAGTGATCGGATCCGGCATGATGCTATTTAGAAGTTCGGATAATTTGCGGGTTGATATATTAAAATATTATTCAGCTAAAAAACGATTCCTTAATGAAACAGTGTGTATCGATTATACTTGGATGATCATCCTGTAGCAACAGGATTTTCATTCTATATAGTGCTAAACCCTGTCATTACAATATATCTGGATAGAAGGGCCTCCGGTTTAGGTGGATCCCGCCGCAGGCGATAAAAATTATAATAATCCTGTAAATCCTGTCAAAACAAAGAAATTAAAGATCGAATCCATTCAACACTTAGTATCCTTAGTTGATCTTATTCAAATCATCCCTAATTTATAAAATACAATCCTATAAACAGGGACCAGCCATGATCATCAAGCCCATCATACGACGCAATATTTGCATCAACGCGCACCCGCTGGGGTGTGCCGCCCAGGTCAAAGCGCAAATCAATTATGTCATGGAACGGGAAAAAATAGCCAGTCCTAAAAAAGTGCTGGTGATCGGCGCTTCAAACGGCTATGGCCTGGCAGCCAGAATCGTCTCGGCCTTTGCATCCAATGCCGCAACCATCGGGGTCGGTTTCGAAATGCCCGCAACAGCGCGCCGAACCGGCACCGCCGGGTGGTATAACATCGAAGCATTCAGACAGGAAGCTGAAAGGGCTGGGTTGCCTGCCTGGAATGTCAACGGCGATGCGTTTTCAGAAGAGACGAAATCCAACATCAGCGACATTATCAAGGACAGACTGGATACGATTGACTTCCTGGTATACAGCATCGCGGCTCCCAGACGGATCGATCCGGCGACCGGCGAAATATATTCTTCCGTCATCAAACCGATCGACAAACCGTTCACTGCCAAATCGGTGGATTTCCTCTCCGGTGTCATCCGTGAAGTTTCCGCTGAGCCGGCAACCACTGAACAAATCGCCCATACCGTCAAAGTGATGGGCGGCGAAGATTGGATGCTCTGGATCGAGAAACTGCTGAATGAAAATCTTCTTGCCCGGGGATTCAAGACGATCGCATTTTCCTACATCGGCTCCGAACATACCCGTTCTTTGTACCGCGACGGTACCATCGGTGCCGCCAAAAAGGACCTGGAACAAAAAGCTGAACATATCAACAATACCCTGACTGCCATTGGCGGCAAAGCCCTCATCAGCGTCAACAAGGCACTGATCACCCGCGCCAGTGCGGTCATCCCGGCAGTGCCTTTGTATACCGCCCTGCTCTACCGGGTGATGAAAAATAAGAAACTGCACGAGGGCTGCATCCAGCAAATGTACCGGCTCTACCATGATTTGCTGTTTAGCGGGAATCCTCCCAAGATGGATGCCAAAGGACGAGTCCGCATGGATGACTGGGAAATGCGACCGGATGTCCAGCGTGAAGTTGCTGCTCTCTGGCAAAAAATAAATCAGGAAAATATTGAGGAATTGGCAGACATCCAGGGATTAAGAGAAGAATTTTTGCGTCACCACGGATTCGGGATGCCGAAGGTCGATTATTCACAAGATGTAAGGCCGGATATATTTTAAACATAGGTTGTTGGTTGGTTCAAGATTCCGGGGTGAAAGAACCTAGGCAGCTTATATTAATGGGATCTGGTTTTCATCTGGTTATATATCCGTTTCACCAGAATAAAGTATGACGGGTATGCCAGATTTTGATGGATTTTGGGAGCAGTATCCTTGGGTTGTAAACTTTGAACCCCTGGCCCAGCAGACCAGGTTTACTATGTAAGAAAAATGGAGGTACTTACCGATGAAGAATCTATTTCATTGGATGAAAAGCCTGATCCTGGTGCTTTGGATTGTTCTTTTCATGGCGCCGGGAGCGTCACATGTCTTCGCTCAAAATGGTGTCATGATGCAGTATTTCCACTGGTACTATCCGGACGGCGGCATTCTCTGGGATGACGTCGCCGGTAGAACGGATGAACTGGCGGCAGCGGGAATAACCGCACTTTGGCTGCCCCCTGCTTATAAGGGAGCCTCGCAGCATGATGTGGGATACGGCGTCTATGATCTCTATGATCTGGGAGAGTTTCACCAGAAGGGGGCTGTCCGCACCAAGTATGGAACCAAAGACCAGTACTTGAATGCTGTGGCCGCAGCGCACCGTGCCGGAATACAAATTTACGCCGATGTTGTCTTCAATCATAAAATGGGGGCGGATTTCACTGAAAAGGTTAAGGTTGTTCGTGTCGCGGGCGATAACCGCAATCATGAATATGGCGGTGATATCCTGATCGACGCATGGACGGGATTCGCATTTTCCAATAGGACGGATAAATATTCATCCTTTAAATGGCGCTGGTACCATTTTGACGGTACCGATTGGGCCGAGGATTTGAAGGAAAAGGGGAAAATATATAAATTCCGTGGAATTGGAAAGGCCTGGGATTGGGAAGTCGACTCGGAAAACCACAATTACGACTATTTGATGGGAGCGGATGTGGATTTCGCACATCCGGAGGTGCGAGGCGAACTGAAACACTGGGGCCAATGGGTTGTTGCCCACACCAATATTGACGGATTCCGCATCGATGCGGTCAAGCATATTGAATATGGTTTCTTTAAGGAATGGCTGGAGCATGTGCGCTCTACTACGGGAAGAAAACTTTTTGCGGTGGGCGAATTCTGGAGCGGCAGCATCGCAAAACTGCAAAATTATATCATTAAAACCGAGGGTACAATGTCGCTGTTCGACGCACCGCTGCACTATAATTTTCATGCCGCCTCAACAGCCGGCGGGAACTACGACATGAGCAAGTTGATGAACAATACCCTAATGGGAAGGCAGCCGGTGTCAGCCGTCACTTTGGTGGAAAACCACGACACCCAGCCCTGTCAGGCCCTGGAATCACCTGTTGAGGACTG
This sequence comes from uncultured Desulfobacterales bacterium, assembly GCA_945787595.1. The sequence continues at coordinate 10,887 of CALZJV010000151.1, forward strand.
GTTCAAACCGTTGGCCTATGCCTTTATCCTGTTAAGACAGGAAGGGTATCCCAACATTTTTTATGCGGATTACTATGGGGCGCACTACAAATCCTCAGACAATAAATGCGGCCAAGCGCCCGGCGGTGAGTCCAGGATACGGATGACCTCTCATAAGTTCCTCATCGATAAATTCCTTGAGGCACGCAAAAAATTCGCCCGCGGGCCGCAAAAAGATTATCTGAATCACTGGGATATCATAGGTTGGACCCGCCTGGGCGACCCGGCGCACCCCGGCTCGATGGCCGTTATTATGAGCGATGGTGAAGGGGGTACGAAATGGATGGACACCGGCAAGCCCGAAACGGCCTATATCGATATGACCGGCCATCGTGTCGAGCCGGTTATAACCAATCAGGACGGATGGGGAGAATTTGCGGTAAATGGCGGCTCAGTCTCTGTCTGGGTCGAGCACTCAAGCCTCGCTGGTGAAGATCGGGAAGTGGATGTGGTGTTTACCTGTCACAACGGCAAGACGATCTGGGGACAAAATGTTTACGTGGTCGGAAGCATCCCTGAACTGGGTAACTGGGATACAGATAAAGCCAAAATCCTGAATCCGGAAAACCATCCGGACTGGGGCAGCACCTTGTCGCACCTGCCCCCGGATACCTATATTGAATGGAAGTGCATCAAAAGAGACGGTGCCGGCAATGTCGAATGGCAGCCCGGTGACAACAATAAATTCACAACGGCGGCCGGCGGGACGGGCATGACTTCCGGTTCATTTTA
>CALZJV010000152.1 GCA_945787595.1 uncultured Desulfobacterales bacterium
AGATAATCCCTTGTAAAGTTTTCATAGGTATCCCCTCAGAATTAAAGAATTCACAAATATTTTACAGCTGAGGCCCATTGCGGTTAGCAAGTATGCTTCTATAATATGGCCGTCAGTTTCTTTTGCTTCTTCATCAGATCTCTTAAGCCTGGTGTCCCGGATTTTCGACGATAAAATTGCTGGTTTTTTTCTCAGCCAATTGGATCAAATAATGAGGTATAGCGGTATCATCTTATATCGGTAATAATAGGTCTCATTTCATTGACAATCAAGGAGTTTGAATAGGTCCGGTTATTTTTATCTTTAGTTTCCAGTAAGATTTTCATTTCAAATTGATTGCCTTTTTGATCCATTGACTGAACCACGTCCTGTGGAATAAAAACATATCCCATATGAGCCGGCAGTATAATGGAAAAATAGCCAACAGGTTTTTTATTTTTAGAGATGTCAATGGCTGCGCGGGCCCGTATCTTGTGAGTTAGACTCAATCGTCCCAGTTCGAAAGGAATACTCCAACTCCAGATCAGATTGCTGGCTTGATCCATATCGATTTTAAAAGATTTGGAGTCAACGATCGGCAAAGAAACGCGATTGTTAAATATAAAGGTTCGCTCCACCGATTTCCCATCAGCGGCAGTGATTTTCAACCGGTAAATGCCGGCGTTCAATGAATCTAAAATGCCGGCGCTAAACCAACTTTCGAACTGCCAATCTTTATGGTAATACCATTGGCTGTTTTTGTAATCATAAGAACCGGATACTCCTTCAATGGAGTTAAATTTAACCGTTGAGAGTTTCAATTCTTTTTTATCCGCATTATACAGCTTTATCTCAATGATGTTCTGGTTATTTGTTAGATAGTCGCCATGGTCATCAATCAAACCGAAGCCCAGTCGATTGAAGCTTTTCCCGCTGCCGTACTCACGGTGTTGAACATGCAGCCAGGAAATTTCAACAGCAAGGGCGTTTCCTGTGACATAAAAGAATATACAAAAAACAATAAAAATTATTTTATTCATTTTTACCTCCATCGTAACAGTTCAGCCACTAAGGCACTAAACCACAATGGTTATTTTGCTTTGATCCTTACCTCCCGTACACATCGGAAGCCGACCTCTCCAAAACCCTCCCAGGGGTAGCGTTGAATAGTAGATGGCAGAACCACAAATTCCGCCTCTTTGATATTGTCTCTCGATGTTGCTTTGGACACCCTAAGGCCCCATTCCTTAATATTTTTATTCAACCCCCGGATTCCGTATTTATTTGGTTGGTCATTGATAACCGAAGATAATTTTGAGTCAGGCGATTTAGGCCTGGAAATATCACTTTTTGCTTGAGATTGCATCATACCATGCATTGACTCCCCATTTTCTTCCTCTCTGGAATCACCGCCATCATGGGAAGGTACTTCTGTATCGGAGTCACCGTTTCCCAAAGCGTGCAGCCATTCTGTATAGGTCGGCAGTCGTCTGTTGTAAAACCGGGCATATGAGGATGCCCCGTAAGCCGTCACCCGAAGTGCCGGCAAAGAGGCATACGCTATTTTGCTGACTTTAAACTCGCCTTTTTGAAAAACAATTGGTTCATAACCTTCCATTACTTCGCCTAAAAGAAGCCAGATTTCATCCTCAGCGCGAACCACTCCTCTTTCTATGCGAATCATTGAAAGGTTATGGTTTAAAAACTCCACGTACTGGTGATTTGTAACAAGGGTTTCGTCCATGTAAAAAGGATTGACCCGCACCGATCGTTTAAGCTGTGAGCCACTGTTTTCAGACAAGGTAACCATTCCTGCCGTTATAAAATGCATGGATGCGCCGTCTTCAGCCAGAAGTGACTGTTTGGGGGTATCTGACAGCAGTATTTCAATGGGGGAGGATTCATTGCGATACGCTTGTTTTACTTCACTGCTAACTATCGGTGGACTTTCCAGTACCTTTGATGAGTTGCCGGGTTCTCCCATTAAATGCCAGATCGTCATGGCTGCTACCGCAATTACTGCAATCACGACCCCCGTCCAGATCCACTTAGGATTCCGCAGAAAAGGAGAACGCGTGAATCCTGGTAAATTTGTCGCTGCCGGTTCCTTTTTATAGGCATCAATTGCCTCTAAAACGGCTGTTCGCAGTTGGGCAATCGACTCCAACCGATTTTTTCTGTCTTCAGCCGTAGCATCCTGGATGACCCTATCCAGTTTCTCAAAAAATGGAGTTTCGATGTTCGGCAAGCTGACTGCTTTGAAGGGTATTGTCCCTTCACCGATTTTCCCGGTGATGGCCTCAAAAAGGATTTTACCTAAGGAATAGATATCGGCCCGCTGATCTGCTTTTCTGAAATCAAAAAAATGTTCCGGAGACATGTAATGAGCGGTGCCCTTTACATCCATCGACTGTGTTACAGGTTTTAGATGTGAGGAGCGAGCCAGTCCGAAATCGGCAATTTTGGGAGTTTTGCCGTCCATCAATATGTTTTCGGGTTTTATGTCTCGATGAACTATATCAAGATCATGAATAGCCTGGATACCATCGAGCGCCGGGAGGAAGTACTCTTCCAGCCAGTCCTTGGTAAGATCCTGCTCAGGATAAAAACCTTCCTCCGACAGGGTGAAACGCAGGGTGTCTCCTGGAATATACTCCATGGCAATGAATTCAACGGGACAATCACCAGTTTCCCTTTGGATCACAGCAGAACCATAATCGAAGATTTGCAGCACGTTCGGATGACGCACCCGGGCCATGGCGTGAACCTCGCGTTTGAATCGCTGGAAGGAAGTTTCAATCTCGTCCAGATCATCCTCGAAATCATTTAACAACTCCTCCGAGACAACCTTAATGGCCACATCACGCTTAAGGTTCAACTGACGGGCCAAATAAATCTCACCCATTGCACCCTTGCCGATAAGCTCAAGAATTACCCACTTATCGCTAAGCACGTCTCCGGGTTCAAAAATATTGATACGACAGTTTGACATGTTGGAGCGAATCCTAATTAAATATAAATTTCGTTTATCTTTTAGACAGAAAAGCAAAATGTGTGCCGTATGCTTCCAGTAACTCTGGATCGCAGCATAATGCTGTATCTCTGAAATGTTAGATCCGGTTTCAATTTCAACGGGTGGATACCTTTTATGCAGTTGAGACTGATTAAGGGAATATAGTGCGAAAATTTCATGCACTTTGGGAGACATTATTTATTGATTCTTTTGACATTCCGGCAAAAATACATCAGTAAACAATAGAGAAGGTAGTTATTTTATTCATTTATATCACTGAAATTTAGATTTGCTTTTACCTTGGCACATCGCTTGCTTTAGCTAAAGCAAAAGAATTTGGGAGTCGCAAATACTTTACTAGATGGCGATAATCAGTTTACCTGCCTCAAAAAAAATAGTAAAAATTTTAAGAAAATGTGGAGTTTAATAATGTTAGAAGTATCCAGAAATAATAATATCCGTAACCGTTATAACCGGATTGCCTTCATATATGATCTTATAGAGGCCCCCCTGGAATTTTTACACCTGGCCTCCTGGCGGGAAAAATTGCGCAGTTGTATTATCGGCGGTCGGGCGCTGGAAGTCGGTGTCGGAACCGGAAAAAATCTGCCTTACTATCCACCGGGAGTGAAAGTATCAGCCATCGACTTCAGTCGCCGAATGCTAACACGTGCAAGGAAAAAGGCCTTGCAGAATAAACTGAAGGTAGCGTTTCTGGAAATGGACGCCCAGCAGCTGGCTTTCCCCGATCATTTTTTTGATACTGTTTTTGCTACTTTCGTATTTTGCTCGGTTCCGGATCCGGTGTTGGGGCTAAAAGAACTGCGACGGGTATGTAAGCCGGATGGCAGTCTTCTCTTGCTTGAGCACATGCGACCGGGTAATCCTCTGCTCGGGTTTCTTTTTGATCTGGTCAATACTTTTGTGGTACGGATGATGGGCGCCAACATTAACCGGATGACTATCGACAACATTAAGTCTGCGGGATGGCAGATAAAAAATGACCAAAAACTTTCTTCAGATATCGTTAGGTGGATTGAAGCAAAACCTTAAAATATAATGGCAAAAAGGCGACGAAGGATGAAACTGCTTAGCGACATTTTTATAAAAATTACGATAACCCACGACTACTATGACCACTCAGATGCGGACAAGGACATTAACACCGTGTTTCCGAAGGATTATTGAACAATGTCGCCTTTAGATTGGTTGCGAGACTTATTTGCAGAAGGCCGACCGAAAAAGGCGGATGAGTTAATCCTCAATTTGTCAGAACAGATAAAAGCCTGGCGCAAAGCCAATCGCAAAATGGGCTGGAACATACCCCAGGATGAATTTGATAAGCAGGAAAAATCAACCTCAGTAACAGGCAATGTGGTAAATCAGGGATTTATCGGCACCGCCCTTTTCTACGGGTTTGGTGATGACGGGTCAGGCAACTCGAATGCCGTCCTTTCCGGCAAGCTGGCCTGGGATTATGGCCGCAAGCGCCGAAAAGGCAAAACCTGGCAGTGCGAGTACGTCGATTTTGATAAATCGGAAGATATCCGACTGCGGCCCGGTGCTCCGCCCCGCCCCAAGGGCTTTTACTATGCCAAGCTGCAGCCCGGTAAACACCTGGTGAACCTGACAGTGTCCCAGCTGCGCAAAAGATTGGAAACCGACACCGGTTGGGGGCCGGAAGGATTTCAGTTTTTAACGATCACCCATGCCCATTTTGCCGACTTGATGACGGAGCGCAAAATTCCGTTCATGGCGCTCGCAGATTATGATGTGGCACCCTATGGTTTCAAGGATTTTTACGACGCTCCGCAAATATTTTGCAGCAATCATATTCTGGGGTTGGGTATCGGCAATGTGGATCGCAACTATCCTCTTTTTGGAATTCCAACCCTGCAATTTTGTAACGGCGCACAGCAATTGCTTTCACGTTCGTTCTGAAAATACATATAAGAAGATAGGAGACCATAAATCATGAACTTGCGCGGCAAAATAGTTCGCAGTTCTGTGACCATTTTTTACTTATTAATCGGACTCGAAATCATCATCATGATTAGCCCCTTTGCGGCCTATTTCTATGCCGGGTATGGTCCGCTGCTAAACGCACTTTATGCTTTTCCGGCCACGGCGTGGTTGACCGGCTTTTTTTTACCGCATGCGGTAGTCTCGAAAAGCGATATGCTCAATTTTATCAACGGTTTTGGACGAACCCTGTTCTCCCTTGGCATCATTGCATTTTTAATCGGGGCTTTTCAAATTTACACGGCCAAGATTCGCCGCAAAGGTGTGGTGACCGGAATCCTGTACCGATGGATCCGTCATCCCCAGTATCTGTTTCTGGCTATTGCCGGCTTGGGCCTGCTCCTGTTCTGGCCGCGCTTTTTTATCCTGATTCTGTATGCCAGCATGCTATTTATCTATTATCTGCTGGCGCGACATGAGGAACAGCGCATGCTGGTAAAGCACGGCGAGAGTTATGGCGCTTACATGGACCGCACAGCCATGTTTCTCCCGGGTAATCCCGGCGGTAAAATATTTCGCCTTTTGTTCGGCTGGAGCAATTCAAAAGGTCTGGCGCTGGGGCTGGCATACACGTTCACGCTTGTGCTGTGTATAGTCGTGGCGTTTGGCCTGCGCAGTTATACTATTTCAAAAACCTCGATAGTAACTATTCCTGAAAAACAACTCATAGCCGTTTCGATAACACCGCAGCCGGATGAATCTATCCAAAAGATTGTCGACGTCGCCTTTCAGGACAGCAACCTTGCCGCATCCATTGAAAATTACCAAAAGCAGGGGCATAAAGGATTCATGGTGCATCTCATGCCCATAAATTACATGATGCAGGGTCTTTTTACCCAGCCGAATATGTCCGGCAGGCACAAAAGGCCCCGGCGTTCGTTTAGCGCTGTAATCGGCTTTATGTTTCCTTTTTTAGGTCGCCGCAATCATCAGGAGATGATGGGATTAATGAGTGATGGCCCCATGCGGCTGATCTTCTCTCAACTGACCTGGCCCAACGGGCAATACGCTTCTGTCAACGAAGCGCTGGCCTTCACGGTCAAACGTTTGCCTCTGTTGCGGGTGGATGTCGATACCCGAAAGAGCCAGGTGCTGAATGTTGACAAAACCTCACCGCAAAACTACTGGGGTCAGATGCCAATGCCCGCGTTCTGAATCTATAAGGTTGCAATATCGGATTATAACTTTCAAATTTTAGACTTGACGGGAAAATGGCCCTAATATATAATACCGTTTTAGTATGAAATTAAAATCAAACATACATACCAGGTTCACAAAAAAACCCCTGAGCATACCGCTAATTCTGATTTTTAGCCTTTGTTTGTTGGTTACCAATGCGTTTGCCGGCGGTTGTGATGGTGATGAGAATTGTTTTAAATGCGGTCAAATGGATCATCGCCATGCAACAGGTCCGGAAGCGGGTTTCATGCCTTACGGTTGCCAGCCCGGAACCCCAAACAGCGCTTGCGGTATTACAACCGGCCGACTAATTGAGCACCAGAATTTTTTGGTTTCGGCCATCAGAGTCGACAACCATGAAGATTCCAGCATGCCCACTGGCCCAGCTATCGATTATAGCAGAGACCTTTTCTCCAATAGTTCCATTTCACCAGTCCCTTCTTCGGTGGTGACGGCTTCACCGCCTATTTATTTACTCAATCTTTCTCTTCTTTGTTAAACCTTTCCAATCATATCGAATCAGTATAACCCAAAATTTCTTTTGAGAACCGGGTATTTTTTGCGCACCTTAGTTAACGGTCTGGATAGTTTCGATCCAGCTTCGTTTAGCGGTTCGCATCAGTATGTTTTCAGCAAATACTTTTATTTGATATGATCCAGCCATAATTTTATTATATTTCAGCGGGTTAGTGGATAAGTGGAATTTCTCGTAGCTTATGGCACATTCATTGCTCATAGAATAAAATTAGAAGTTTGATAATTGCCCGGCCGTTCCATTTATCGAAGCGCTATCACCCTGTGATGTGAAATCAGCCATATTGCGCTATTGCTAAAAGAAAGTATATCACGAGATATAAATTCAACCATCAGTATAATAAATAAAGGAGGTTTAACAATGACTAAAAAAATCAGAACAATAATTCTCGGTGTTTCAATTCTGGCCCTGACAGGTTTGGTTAATCTAATCGCTGTAGATATTGCCGGCGCATGTGGCTGGGGGCAATCCGGCGGTGGAGATTATGTGCCCCAAAGGCGTGATTCAGGTGAATTTCTGGCAAAAAAATCAGCCGTTTCTGAAGACCAGGCCCGGGATATTGTCACCAATTATGTAAAAAAACTAAATCCAAACCTTGCAATCGGTAAAATTAAAGATAACGGCGGTTTTTATGAAGTGGCAATAGTTGACGAGGGCCAGGAAATCGTCCAGCTGCTGGGGGTGGATAAACGTTCCGGCCGCCTGATATTGCTAAACTAACCCATTTGAGGAGTACCCCATGAGAACAGGCAATAAAAGACTGGATCTTTTCTTTCTAGTTGTGATCGTATTGATTGTAGTGGGTATGCCTTTTGGTATTTCGTTTTATGATGAATATATTTCATCGACTAAAATCCAAACGGATACTAGGCAATTTACCCTGACCGGGCATGCGGAACGAGGTTGGATTATCGGTGAAGTACCGGCCTACCAGGCTGTATCTTTCTGGAAACAGCACGGACGGCCCATCGAAAAACCGGTTATTGAAGTATCAAAAGGCGATCTGGTCGTTTTCAAGTTGACAAGCAGTGATGTGGTTCATGGGTTCAGCCTGAAGGATTTCGCGGTTTTTTTAACCGATGGGATTCAGCCCGGAAAGGCCACGTACGTATCGTTTAAAGCCGACAAGGCCGGCGTCTTTACTTTCTCCTGCAATGCCATCTGTGGCGACAGCCATCAGAACATGCAGGGCACGCTGGTGGTAAAGGCTTAGTCCATCGATTCGTAAATTCGATCAACGAATTTACTCACTCAGGACTAAGTGCTGAGTGAGCGATTAGATTGAATTGATCGAGTTACATGCGTTACTGTATTTGCGAATCGAAGCACCTAGTTTCCAAAGAAGTATTTTTATTCTGTTTGTGTCACTCCGCCTGGGGCGGATTTCATATCTTCGAAAACACGAAATGGTATTCCTTTTTTCTGTTTCGTGTTTTCGTGATGACTTCATTCTGTTTGATTCCGGTCCGTGCGGGTTAGGAAATAAGTAATGCTGAAGGTAAATCTAAAATTTATTTTAATCGGTTCGGCCATCTTTTCAGGATTAATGATGGCCGCATATTCCATTAAAGCGAGTATAGCCCAAACCTCGGCAGATAATCGCCCGACGGTCGTTGTCCGGGGTCGGGTCATTTCTCAATATGGCCCGGTGGAAAATGCCCGGGTGCGAATTGCCGGTGAAGAAAATTTTACGCTTACCGATCGCCAGGGGTATTATGAGCTTCAATCCCCATACACTCCGCGCTCGCGACTGATGGTTACCGCCGGCAAGGAAGGCTGGTTCAACAACGGGCAGTTAGCCAATCGCTCCGGTCTAATCCAGGATATCTTTCTCAACCCGGTTTATCTGAATGACCACCCTGATTATAGATTCATATCACCGGTCACCTGTTCAAGGTGCCATGTGAACCTGACCCGTTACTATGATCAATCCAAAATGGCTCACACCACTTCCAATCCAAAAGTGCTGGACATGTATTACGGAACAGACGGTCTTCTGCGGCCCGGAATCGGGCCGGGGTATCGACTGGACAACCCGACCGAAGACGGCAACTGTACCACCTGCCATGCACCGTCGGTTGCCGGTAACATCCCCTATTCGCAAGATTTATCGGCCGTACTTCGTTCTCCCCGCACAGAATGGGACGGGATCAGCTGTGATTACTGCCACAAAGTTAGAAATGTAATCAAGGATAAAACTAAACCCAGCGGCACCACTGCAGTTCAGGAAAGACAATCCCCTGCCCAGGGAAACTCCATCCTCGTGTTCGGTCCTTACGATGATGTGTCGGCACCCCCAATGGCCGCATCATATAACCCGGTTTTCGATCAGGGAAAATTTTGTTCGATTTGCCACAATCATTTCAAAAAGTTGGATAAGGGAAAAGCCTGGGACGCCGGCAAGGTATATTCTGCTTCGGAATTGAAAGGGTTCGGATTGGAAGATAACACCTACCTGCCCATCCAGACCACCTACCGAGAGTGGAAGCAGTGGCAGGATCAGCTGCCGGCCAACGATTCCAACAAAGGCAAAAAATGCCAGGACTGCCACATGAGCTGGCGCAAAGAGATGCTGCCGTATGACAATTTTGTGATCGACGGCCAGGCACGGCAGATGTGGGGCACTTATCGATCGCCAAAAAACATCCGCCCCCACCATTTTGACGGCGGTACCGAGACGCAGTTAAAAACGGCTCTGGCATTGGAAGTTACCGGGGAAACTGCAGAAAAAACCCTGAGGGTTCATGTCTATATCACCAACACCAATGGGGGACACTGGGTTCCCACCGGCGAAACCATGCGCAGTGTCATGCTAGTGCTCAACGTCACTGATTCCAATGGAAAGCCCTTAAAAATGATTAAGGGCAGCCGTCTGCCCGATTGGGCGGGTAAAGGACAAATAGAGAAGGGCAATTATGCCGACTTACCTGGTGCTGTTTTTGCCCGGGTACTGGGTGATGATGATGGTAATCTGAATGTACCATTCTGGCAAGCCACCCGGGTTGTTTCCGATACCCGTATCCGGCCCAAAAAGTCGGTGGAACTCAAATTTGAATTTTCCGTAGAGGATCCCGAGGATGAACCTACGGCCGAAGCCAGTCTCATTTATCGGCCGGTCATCAGGCCGTTGGCCACAATTAAAAGCTGGGATGCTAAAGACATTTTAATCACCAGCAGTGTCTGGTAGTTTTAAGGAGGAAAATGAATTGCGAAGGTTAATGACTGTTATTTTCTTATTTGCCGTGCTGGCCTTCTTGGCCTATCCGGAAACCACGCTCGCAGGCAAAATCAAAGGAACGGTTAAAGTTAAAGGATTGCGGACCCCTGCTGATATCGTTGTCTATCTTACAAAGGCACCGGCAGCGGATGTCGACCTGTCCAGGGCCAAATTCGTCATGGACCAGCAAAACCTGGAATTTATTCCCCGCGTGCTGCCGATCCCGGTGGGATCCACCGTTTTGTTTCCCAACAACGATAAAGTGGATCACAATGTTTTTTCCATGTCCCGGACGAAAAAGTTTAACCTGGGCAGTTACAAGCCGGGGGACAGCCAAACGGTGGTATTTGACAAGCCGGGAATTGTGGAAGTGCTCTGTGACGTACATGCTGAAATGGCCGCTTACATTCTGGTCATGAAAAACCCCTATTTTGCAGTTACCGACAAGAAAGGCAATTTTGAAATTCCCGATGCCGGCTATCTGCAGCAGGTGGGGCTGGAAGGCATCGCCGATCTTCCCCCCGGGGAGTATACTGTCAAAACCCGGCATGAAAAACTTAAAACTCAAAAGAAATCCATCGTTATCCCCGATAGTGGGGAGGTGGCCGTTCAACTAGACCTTAAACGTGGAGTGCCAAGTGTTTTGTACAAATGACACTGTTTTCCACAATCGGCGCTATACCGTATCAATCATTTCTGGCGGATTTTTAAACGGATTAAAAAATAACTGGGAATTATAGAAGTCACCAGCGGCATAATTATGGTCATTTTAGGCGTGATGATCTATTCTAATAAGCTTGTTTTAATCCAGAGCTGGCTGCCTTTTTTAAATAAGTTTGCTCTGTAACCCGATGTGCAATCACCGGGATAAGAGATTGAGAATGAAAAGACTTTTTGCTGTCAAACCCTGGCTTCTTTTATTTATTGCTATGACTTTTTCAGGAACTGGTGCCTTGTTTTATTTTAATGCCGATCTATTGGCAAAGACCGACAACGGGGCAATGGACCGGTTGTTCAGTAAAATGGGCATAATCAAGATCCCGCCTGCTGAAGATCCGGTTAAAATCAACCTTAAGGATATGAACGGCAAAAATATCAGCCTTTCTGACTTTAGAGACAAAATCGTGTTTCTTAATTTTTGGACCACCTGGTGCCCCACCTGCCGAATTGAAATGCCGTCGATGGAAAAATTACATCGGAAGTTTAAAAATGGCGATTTCGCAATGGTAACGATAAACCTGCAGGAATCTGCGTCAGAAGTAAAAGCGTTCTTCAAAGAATTTAAACTGACATTTACCGCCCTTTTGGATTCAACCGGCGAAGTGGGCGCCTCGTTCGGAATACGGGCTATTCCCACTACCTATATCCTTGACAAAACCGGCAGAATCATCGGCCGTGTGAGTGGGCCTCGGGAGTGGGATTCAAAAGCGGCAATCGCTCTGTTTGAAAATTTAATTGATAGTGACGCGATGGCTGCCATATCAGAGGCAACTAACCGATAAAATAAAGAAGTAACAATGACTGGCGAACATGAGCAGAAAAAAAGCCTGGTATCTAATATTCTTGAGCCTAGCCCTGGCAGTGGTCATCCCTCTGTGGATTCAATTTTTCCCCGTCAAAGCAAAAACGCACTCTATTTCCCTGGAAGCCAAAAAATACGGTTATTCTCCTTCGCGGATTATCGTCAATAAAGGGGATAGCCACCTTTCTCAAATATACCTGGGAAGATGAAGACGGCAGCCTTCAAAGTGACTGGGACCGGGTCCCTGAAGTTGAATTCACCGCCGATAAAGCCGGCAAATTTACCTTCAGGTGCACGCAGACCTGCGGCAACCTGCATCCCTTTATGACAGGCGAACTCATTGTACAACCTAACAATTCTTATTATTTGTTTATTTCACTGTCAATCTGGCTGGTGTTCAGCTTGCTGCTCTACATGCAGTCAGATACCGGCACCAGCTTTTCAGGCTTTAACCGCACCAACCTGCTCGAAAGATTGCCATGGCTGGCAAAAATTTTCAAGCTGCGCAGTTTCCAATTTCTGGTGATATTGCCGAACTTCATTGTATTTTACCTTTTCATCATCAGCAGTCTAAAGGGCAGTCCGGTCGGTAATCGCAATATTACTATTATCTTTGTCTGGATCCTGTGGTGGTTTTTACTCAAGGCCATTATCGTGCCGATCGGCGGCCGAATTTGGTGTATGGTGTGT
>CALZJV010000153.1 GCA_945787595.1 uncultured Desulfobacterales bacterium
AACCATTGAGATCGGATGCACCGGTGCTTGTGCCGAGCACCAGTGGATTGTGTGCGTCCATCAGCCGGATGATCAATTTTTCATACGATGCCAGCGGAATCCCAGATCGTTCCAGGACCATGCCTTGAATATACGGGGCAGTGGCTTTGTTTAAAAGCTCTAGAAATGGTTTTGGAAGATCTTTGCCTTTGCCGATATCCAACGCTTGTCTGATCAAGCCTAAAGCGATAACAGCTTCACTGCCGGGGTTACAACCTAACCAATGATCGGCATTCGCACCGGTCAAAGATTGATACGGGCTAATCTGGAAGAATAGATTTTTTTTCCCGTCCTTAAGTGCATGCATGGCTTTAAATTTCCATGCATATTCGACGGGTGACAGCCAGGTTTCAAGAAAATCAGCGCCGAAGGACACTAGTATATCGGCCTTTTCCATGCGATAAGACACCAACCCGTCAACGTCGAATACCTTTTGATTGGCTGTTTTTAATGATTCATAGGCGTATGGTTCAAATACCAAGGGCGGCTGGGCGTTTAAGTTTGTCAAAGCAGCTGTGAGCAGAGCGGGTTGCCCTCAATTTTGATGACACGACCTTCCCTGTTTTTGACAAGGATACCGCAGCCTGCCGGGCATTCGCGGCAGGTGGATGCATACCAGGTGGCCTCACCGACGACCATATCGTCAGGGGCTTGAACAAGAGAAAAAAGATTCTTTTGAGGAGGATTGCAGCCAAATGCAAAAGAGATGCTGCCCATACCGGCAATTTTAAGAAAGGTGCGCCGATTCATATTTAAAAAGATCTCCCGAAATATTTCAGATGGGATGGATTGGAAAATTCCGTGCTGATGGTGTTCACCTTTGCCATAAACCAACTACTCAAACGATCTGAACCCCTCCGTTTTTATAAAAAAATGTGAGTTGCTTGTCAAGCCGATATGATTGAAAAAATACGGGATATTTTTATACATATTTTTGCAGGGCACCTCGCTTGTCCGGTTGACAGGCACCTTTGAATGTTTATCGCTATATATTAGGTATTGTCAATTGTTTTCAACCATACACTAGATATAGCCATCCAAAGGAATCATCAATGAATGAACCGTAATCAAATGAAAACGGAATATGGTGTGCAATGCCGCGATCGGATGTTAAATAAAAGCCGCAGTGCCAAGCTGTTCATCCATAACGATCCCTAATGGTCTCAGACAGCATCCGCTTTCGCTGGCGATCATCCACTGCGCTATAATCAAAGGCTTGCGCTGAAAACTCCCCGACCCTTCAACTATCTGACACCCGAAACCTGACACCTGAAGCCCTCCGTATTTAAGCTCAGCAGTTTGGATTTCCACAAGCGGTCTTTATTTCAAGAAATCCGGTTGAGCTCACAACGCATTTCGCATCCTCAGGTTGATCTCCAGTCGCTCCAGAGACAATTTGATAACATCTTTGGCCTTATCGGATTTTTTCAAATAATCGGCAAAAAACGTTTTCACCTCATCGGCTCTCTTTACTCCGGCAACCGGGACGATTGCGGCGATGACCCGTTCATAAAGCATGGGGTGAAATTGTTCAATCTCCTCCAAGTTGCATACATACCAATCCCACAGCAATGGGATCGCATAGGGATTTGAAGCCATGGCCACCACCGGCATAAACTTGTTACGTGCCGGGACGGTATCCAGAGTGTATTGTTGGGATTTCATTATCAAGGCTTCATCTTTGAAGCAACCAAGGGCGGATAACATATTCAGGCGTTCATGTTCGATTTTAGATTCCTGCAGCTGCCGAACAAACCAGTCAAACGTCTTATCGTCGCCGGACAGTGCGCCCACCCGCATCACGCTTTTCATAATGTCGGCATGGACGGTATCGCCTCGCATCAAAGCGGCAAATTGGTTGCCGGCAAAATCCAGGGCCGGCTTTGAACCATACAGCACCGCATCCCAGAGGAGTTGATCCCGTAAAAGTGATGTTGTATGATTTTCGTCCGATACCGGGTCGTATCCGATTCTTTCCAATATATCTTCAAAGCGGGATTTTGCCAGGGATGAAATTCTACGCCGCCAGCTATCCTCCAGCACAAGATAGGCCGAGTAAAGATGACTCGCTATGCCGGTCAACGGCAGGTAGGCGTCTTCTTTTTGATAACAGGAAATGAATTTCAGATATTCTTCAAAGGAAGCGTCCCCGCTTTTAACCAGGGCAAAAAAATCGTTCTCAAGTCCCCAACGATCTTCGGGCGGCAATGATTTTTCCAACACCCGTTTGCCGAGTTCATCAAGATTTTTCACATCGCCGTACTTGACGCGGTAAAATCCTGTTTGCCGATCGTTGATTTTGTAAGCCAGGATATCTTCATCCAGCTCTATTACCTGTTCGATATCGTCTAACAGGGTGGTTACCTGTCGCGTCGATCCCGTTTTGGGAAAAAGGCGGATAGTGATCGGTACCTGCCATTTTTGATCGGATTCGTTTGGCAGATAGGTAAACTTTTTCTGGGTCATTACCAGCCGAGGGCCTTGCCGTTTGACCGTGATTATCGGAAAACCCGGTTGTTCGATCCAGCTTTTCATCATCGCGCTTATGGGCTGCTGCGCCACGGTTTCAAAAGATTGCCAGAGATGGTGACTGGCGGCACATCCGTACTCATAAGTCTTCAGATAATGCTGCAATCCCTTTTGGAAATTATCCTTTCCAATGTATCCTTCAATTTGCCTCAATATGCTGCCGCCTTTGCTATAAATAATCGGGGCTGTGCTGGCATTGATGACGACGTGTTCGCCGCCCGGGATTTCGATGGCAAATGTTTCGTGCAGGGCGTCACGCGCCAGGGCCGAGCCGGTCTGGCCGTTAAGAAACTGCTGCCAGGTAGCCCATTTGGGATAGTAATGATCGACGACCCCGAATCCGAAATAGGTGGCAAAGCTTTCGTTGAGCCAGAGGTATCTCCAGTCGGAAGGGGTGACCAGGTTGCCGAACCATTGGTGGGCAATTTCATGAGCGATGACCTCGCATATTCTTTCTTCGCCGAATTTAGAGGTAATTTCCGGATAATGAAGCAGCAAATTTTCACGAAAAGTGATTGCTCCCCAGTTTTCCATGGCACCAAAGGCAAAATCCGGGATTGCAATGAGATCCATTTTGGGCAGAGGATAGTTGATTTTGTAATAGGTCTCGCTGAATTGAAGGGACTTACGGCCGAATTCAGCCCCAAATTGTGCATATTCTTTCATGCCTGGAAGGGTGACTACCCGAACCCGGCTGTCCTTTTCATCCTGGGTTAACTCAAATTCACCCACACCGAAGAAAACAAGATAGGTCGACATTTTTGGGGTTTGCGCGAATGTGATCCGCTTTTTTCCATTATCGAGTTGATCTTCCTTTTTTACAGCCTCGTTGGAGATTGCCACCAATTTATTGTCGACGTCGATTTTTATATCAAAGGTTGCTTTTTTGGCGGGGTGATCCATGCATGGGAAAGCCCGCCGGGCATCACTTTCTTCAAACTGGGTGACGGCGATAAATCTGGTTTCCCCCTGATAGGTATATTTGCTGCGGTAAAAGCCGGCCATTTTATCGTTGATCGACCCCTGGTAATCGATTTTCAGCCTGATTTTGCCGGATTTGGGTTCGGGCAGAATTACACGAACTTCTTCTCCTGCAGGATGCACCGTAAACGAACAATTCACGAATTCATCACCCTGCTGGAGCCGACAGCTCCAGATGGCGATTTCAAGAATATTCAAGGACACTTCGGAAACGGCCTGTGGCGCGTCCAGCAGAATTTCGCAGTTGCCATCAAATTTGAAATGGGTTAGATCAGGCACCAGATGGATACGGTAGTTTAATGGATTTAATTCCTGCATATTTATCTCCCCGTGCATATAGGATTCGAATTTAAGACTGCGAGAGTATAGAGAAAGAAGATAGATTTGTCAATTTTTCAAATACCTAGGTTGAACCACTCAATTTCGGAATTAGCAACAAAAATCGCAAGTGCTTGAATTTGATCTCACGATGCTTACTTTTTTTGAACGAATAAAAATAGGCCGGGAAGCACTGTCGGCCAAATTAAATTCTGGAGAGCTAGGCCTGCGGGCGTGAATTCGTTGCGTTCATATTTTTGATATCCATATTTCTAATATCTGGGGTGTTAAAAATGCTTAATTCAGCAAAATATGATGTGGTTATTCTGGGAACCGGACCGGCCGGTTTACAAGCGGCCATTCATGCGGCCCGCAAGAAAGTCTCCGTACTTGTGCTGGGCAAAGAAACGAAAAGCAGTCTGTTTCATGCCCACGTCGAGAATTTTTGCTGCCTGTTTAACGTATCCGGTGAAGATATGCTCAGTGTCGGGCGACAGCAGGCAGTGAACTTCGGCGCCGAGATGCTCGAAGAAGATGTTCTGAATGTTGGGCCCGATGGAGCGGTCTATAAAATCGTTACCGAAAGCGGAGTTGTGCTTCAAAGCAAATCGCTCATTATTGCCACCGGAACCACCCGCAATAAGCTGGGAGTTGCCGGAGAAAAAGAACTGCTGGGCCGTGGCGTCAGTTATTGTGTGGAATGCGATGCCAATTTTTATAAAGGAGAAGATGTTGCTGTGATCGGTAGTGCCAGTGCGGCGGTATCCGGTGCACTGACCATGCTTGACTATGCCGAATCCGTTCACCTGATCTGTGGTAAACCTGACGTCACCAAAGTTCTCGAAGAACAGTTAAGAAACAGCAATGTCATCGTTCACGAAGACGCTAAAGTCAAAAATATCATCGGTCAAGACAGTGTAGAGGCAATCAGCCTGGAAGACGGATCAACCATTTCGATCAAGGGCGTATTTATCGAGCTCGGTGCCAAGGGTATCATGGAGCTTGCCACCCATCTAGGAGTTTTGCTGGATGATGAGATGAAGTATATTCAGACGAACAAAAAGATGGAAACCAATGTTGCCGGCGTGTTTGCGGCCGGTGACATTTGCGGCCCGCCCTGGCAGATGGCCAAAGCCGTGGGCGAAGGCTGCGTGGCAGGTATCGGAGCTGCCGGATATGCGAAGAAGGTGGGTAAAGGGGAGTAAACCGGGATGGTGAAAATTACTCGTAACATGCCCTCTAAATTTTATCCCAATCAACGGGTATATGGTTTAAGGTGTCAGGTGTCAGTATTCAATTCGCGGGTGCCTCCGTTCTGACACCTCGTGTGAAACTACATTTAATTAGACAGGATTTACAGGATTTACAGGATTTTTTTTGTTAAGTATGGTTATATCCTGTCCATCCAGTTGATCCTGTCAGAAAAATAAAATTGCATTTCGTTTAGTTTCTTCTCCAAGGCGGCGCTTGTATGAAACTTCATGGAATGACGAATGATGATTGATCCGCCGGAGGCGGAACGAATTGTGGATGTCGCTTCGCTCTGCTATTTTTAGCAAATAAAATAGAAAGAATTCCTTAATTCGTCATTTGTCACTCGTTGCTCGTTATTCGTTATTCGTTTTTTTTGAGTTTCTTCTTCGATTAGACCGGCCGTTTTTTTGGCCGGCGGCTGGGCTGACACCTGACACCTTTTGCAAGTCAAAATTATTTATGCGCTTTGTGGCTTGGCGAGAGACGATAAGTCAAAAAATTACCCGGGTAAGATTTTAATTAGGAGAATTGTCATGGTCGGCAAAATGATACCGCCACGCAACGAAACGCCCCATGAGCACCAATGGGATCTGACACCCCTATTTGAATCCGACGAAAGATGGGAAGCCCAGTTTGTCGAAGTTGAAACGCAGTTATCGTCTTATCAAAAATACAATGGTCATCTGATAGATTCAGTTTCGATTTTTAAAGAGGCAATTGATTTTCACCTGGGACTTAACCGTAAAATTGATAAACTTTATACGTATGCACATCTCAAGAGCGATGAAGACAAATCCAATCAGCTTTATCTGGGCTTTCAGCAAAGGGCCCTCAATTTTTTGACCCGTTCCGCAGAAATGGCTAGTTTTATGACACCGGAGATACAGTCCATCCCCAATGAGATCATAAACCAGTATATGGAAGACGTCTCTTTAGGTGAATACAGATTCTACCTGGAAAAAATTCTGCGGTACAAACCCCATACCCGCAATGAGATGGAAGAAAAGATTCTGGCCATGAGCCGGGAGATCGCCAATGGACCGTCCCAGGTGTTCGGTCAGCTTGACAATGTAGATTTGAAATTTGGAACCATCACCGATGACGGCGGGAATGAAATTGAATTAAGCCACGGGAATTTTACAACCTTCTTGACCAACTCCCAGCGGGAGCTTCGCCAGAAAGCCTTTTTCCAGTATTACCAGGCTTACCAGGATCATAAGCATACGCTGGCAGCAACGCTGTCAAACTCAATTAAAAAGGACTTTTTTTATTCGCGGGTTAGAAAATTTGATAATTGTCGGGTTTCAGCCCTTTTCAGTGACAATATCCAGGAGGCGGTCTATGATAACCTTATCGAATCCGTGAAGAATAATCTGAAACCTTTGTTCAAATATTTAAATTTCAGAAAAAAAGCCCTTGGGCTAAAAGAACTTCACTTTTATGATACCTATGTTCCGATTATCGAAGATGTCGATTTTCGTATGCCCTATGAAGAAGCCGTCGATATAGGTATTTCTGCGATGGGTCCTCTGGGAGAGGAGTATTGCGAGGTTCTTGAAGAAGGCCTTTTGGGCGGCTGGGTGGATCGTTATGAAAACCGCGGTAAGAGAAGCGGCGCCTATTCTTCCGGTTGTTATGATTCGCCGCCGTATATCCTGCTTAATTACGATGAGCTCAACCTTAACAGCCTCTACACCCTGATTCACGAAGCCGGACATTCCATGCACTCTTACTACTCAAGAAAAAATCAACCCTATGTGGACCATGATTATACGATCTTTGTGGCCGAAGTGGCCTCCA
Organism: uncultured Desulfobacterales bacterium; assembly: GCA_945787595.1. The sequence continues at coordinate 6,922 of CALZJV010000153.1, forward strand.
CTTTCAATGAAGATCTTCTGAGCAGGTATTTGCTGGAATTATATAAAGACAATCCGAAGATGAAAGCATTTATCCTAAATCGAGAAATCGACAACATCCGGGCTACCCTTTTCAGGCAAACCATGTTTGCGGAATTTGAACAGATCACACACGCGATTGTTGAAGCCCATGATCCCCTGACGTTGGAGGTGATGACTGAAAACTATCATAGACTGCTTCAAATTTATTTCGGCGAGAGTCTGGTCCTTGATCCTGAGTTGTCACTCGAATACTTGCGGATCCCTCATTTTTATTCCGCCTTCTACGTTTACAAATATGCGACTGGTGTCTCCGCGGCGATTGCGCTGGCGGAAAAGGTGGTCAACGCGGGTGAAACTGGCCGGCTAGCCTATTTGGATTTTCTAAAACTCGGCGGCAGCAAGTTTCCCCTGGATGAATTGCTTGATGCCGGAATCGACATGCGCTCACCGGAGCCTATCGAGCAGGCCGTTGCGCATTTTGGAGATCTGGTGGACCTGCTGATTGAAATTCAATAGTCGCAACGTTTGATTAATTTTCATGCAAGAATCAAGTGAAAAACTATCTGTACTTGGAGGACTTTTTATGTTGCCAGTTGAGATAGTGCAAGCAGACCTCAACCGCGCAGATCATCAGCACACCGTCCTCGAGCTTATCGATGCCTATGCGAAGGACCCCATGGGTAATGGTAAACCCCTTACCGACGAGGTGCGACGCGCTCTGATACCCGCGCTGCAGCGACGTCCCACTTCTTTAATTTTCCTTGCCTACCGAAACGACAAAGCTATCGGTATTGCGACCTGCTTTCTCGGATTTTCAACCTTCACTGCCAAACCGCTGATCCATATCGATGACCTGGCAGTACTGCCCGACTATCGCAGACAAGGGGTCGGTCGGCAACTCCTGATAGAAATCGAACGGGAAGCCCGGAAAATGGACTGCTGTAAGCTCACCTTGCAGGTGCAGGAGAACAATCACCAGGCCCGCCTGGTCTATGAAGCGGTGGGGTTTGCGCAAGCGGGATATGTAAAAGCAGCGGGAGGTTGTCTTTCGCTATCAAAACCGATTGTTACCTGAGTAAGGACTCACTAAAATGATCAAAAAGGAGGATTAGCATGCGACAAATACTTTACACGATCACAGCATTATTCTTATTGACGTCAATGGCTTATGCGGACAATGGTATTATCAGTGTAAAAAGTTCTCATGAGGTAAAAGCGACGGCAGACCGACTCGAAAATACGCTCAAGCAAAAGGGGATGACCGTTTTTATCAGAATCAACCATGCCGAAGGCGCACAAAAAGTAGGCAAAAAATTGCGCCCGACAGAATTGGTCGTCTTTGGCAATCCGAAAGTGGGCACACCCCTGATGCAGTGTCGTCAGAGTACTGCGATTGATCTTCCGCAAAAAGCGCTGATCTGGGAAGATCAAGAAGGTACAGTATGGTTTTCTTATAATGATCCAAATTATCTGGTTGAGCGCCACGGGATCACGGGATGTGCCGAGGTCATAAAAAAAATAGAAAAAGCACTGAGCAATTTTGCTAAAGCGGCAACGATGCCGTGATTAAAAGGCACTTGTTATTTTTATTCTAAAATTGAAAACCTGGTCCTCCCTCTCTCCGAGCTGTAGGCTCTCCGAGCCGGAAGCCGGGCTATAGGCCCTACGGGCCGGAAGCTGGGCCAGGTCAGAGACAGTTGCCTATGCCGTCAAAAGGGTCGATAGGAATACAGAACTCAGGAGATAGAATTCAGAATAAGGTATTCGCCTTCGGCTCAGCCGGAAAATATAAATAGTGTCGGCGCGAAGCGACATCATTCTATTCTGACTCCTGACTCCTGACTTCTGGCTGCTGAATTCTGAGTTTCAACACCGGCTATCGTTAAAAGCCCTTTCCAAGGGCAAACCAAAGCCTGGTCCTCTGCCAGGATTCTTTACTCTTACTATTGCAGGTGAAACAATGGCAAAAGTTCAGTATCCATAATTACTATCTCAGCACAAAAACCCATATTTGGGCCTTTAAAAAAGTGGGATTGAAATTGAAATTCCTATTTTTTGTGCCTTCGTGTCTTGGTGGCTGAAATTTTACAATTAACCTTCAATTGGAGCATATCATGAAAACCGGACTCATTCTTGTTGACATTCAAAACGATTATTTCCCCGGCGGCTCCATGGAGCTGGTTGGAATCCGGGAGGCTGTGACCAAGGCCAAAGTGTTGCTGTCATTTTTCCGCGAGAATCGTTGGCCGACTTATCATATCCAGCATATTTCCGGACAGGAAGATGCGGCTTTTTTTCGACCTGATACCCCGGGTGTCGAGATTCACGACGACATAAAACCTTTTGCAGATGAACGGATCATAACAAAACATTATCCGAACAGTTTTCGGGAAACGGGACTTCTGGAAGAGCTCAACAAAGATGGCATCAGGCGGCTGGTGATTTGCGGGGCCATGAGCCACATGTGCATTGACGCTACTACTCGGGCGGCCTTTGATCTTGGATATAATAGCGTGGTTATCCAGGATGCCTGTGCCACAAGGAATCTTGAATTCGGCGGCAAGACCATCTCAGCAGACCTGGTTCACGGATCGTTTATGGCTGCGCTGGGTTCGGTGTATGCCCGGGTTCTGAGCTTAGAGGAGTATAAGGAATGCGAAAGCAACTAAGCCCCTCAGACAGTTTCACGATTTGCAACCAAACATCCACCGGCTTTTAGCGAGAACCCTTGTTTTTATTATAGAATCGAATAATTTCTTGACATTTTAGCCAAATTCGATATTACCGATCATAATACTATAGATTTATTACTTTTTCAGCAATCCACGTCCGCTGTGCGGGGATATTTATCTGCTGCAAAAAGGGGGACCACAAGATGTCGGTATACATCGTTAAGCCGGGTGACACGTTGTCTAAAATCGCCACCGGTACTTTAGGCGCGGCCGGAAAATGGCGAATTATTGCAGAGCTCAACGGGATCATCAACCCAGAAAAGATACGGGTGGGGCAGCGCCTGCAGTTGCCTGAGGAGGTTAGCGAGGTTCCCAGCGTTGTCAACACTTCTGCTGGTGTTAAGGCGGCTACCAAAGAACGGATTAGAATCAGTGTCGAAAATAAGGTTATCTACGCAACGCTGCTGTCAAAACCGGAGAAGATCTTTGTAGGTCGGCTACATCGCAAAGGCCTGTATCGGGTTGGGTTGCAGGAGCCGGAAACATTTATCGGCAACCATCGGGAAAAGTTGCTGGAAGTAAACCTGACCGATTCAGAAATGAACGTTATCTTTGCCACTTCTGAAAATGAAGGAAATTTGGACGCGGTCAATACCTGGGACAATCAATTTATCAGTTTCGGCATGTTTCAGTGGACAGCCGGCGGCCCCGGCAAACCCGGTGAACTGCCGGTTCTGATAAAAATTATAAAGGAACGCTATCCGGACGATTTTCAACACTATTGGGGTCAGTTCGGTCTGGATGTGGTCGATGTCGACAACAAAACCGGGTGGTTCAGTTATCGCGGGAAAAAATTAGCTTCCGCTGCTGATAAAACCATGCTGCGAGAACATATTTGGGCTTATCGGTTTGCGCGAGCGGGAGCCGATATCGAGGTCCAGGCGGCCCAGATCCTGCATGCCATCAATCGCATCAATCAGTTTTACTTCGTCAAATCATCCAAGCTGGACGGTTATGCCTTGGTTGATCTGATTACTTCGGAATTCGGTGTCGCTCTGCTGCTGGATAACCACGTCAACCGCCCGGGATATGTACGCGGCTGCGTGGCCGCGGCGCTGGAACGCAGCAATCTGACAGCCGAAGAGATGGCCCGGGGTGGCGACGACGAAGAACAGCTGATAATAAAAAATTATTTGGATATTCGGCAGACATATGGCAAGTACCCCATGACCGATGCCAGACAGCGGGCCTCTGTCACCCGGGGGTATGTGGTGGACGGCATCATATCAGACGGCAGGGGGTCGTTTGTTTCCAGTGGCTAGGTCTTTATGAATTATTTTTGTGCATTTTGTGGCAAAAAATTTTATTGGGATATTTTCGCTATCTTCATATGATTGAATATTTTCGATTGAAGATTGAATATTTAAGGTTCGCCTCCGGCGGATCAATTATAAAAAAACCATCAACGAATCCCTGGAGGCAAGTCACGGGGTACCATCTAATGCAAAACAAATTTTATCGCAGGAAGTTGCGGGGAGCTATACCCTAATAGAGATTAAATTGACGGAGCGAAGCGACATCCACAAACATTCAATTTGCAATCTTCAATCTTCAATTCCGGCTTAGGTTTAACCTAAATTAAGCGTCTAATACTCAATTATCAACGCTCTCAGACACAATTCCACTGGGATGAAAGGAGAAATTATGAGCGATGACGTTGCTTACACATCAAAAGTTAGAATCGAACGCATAAAAGGACCGTTGCGGCGGGCATATTTGCCGCAGGTGGAATCGCCGGTTTTGTTCGGCGTGCATTCCGAGGTTGCTGAACATTACGGAGTTGATCCGGATGTACATTCCCCCCAGGCAACCACCCTGGACTACGTGGTGGCTTCGGCAGCCGGCTGACTGACCGGCACGTTTGGCGGCGCGCTGGAAGCGCGCAAGATTCCTGCCGGGGAAGGTGTTCTAACCTCAGAGGCAAAAGGGGAGATTGAAAAAGACGGAAACGTCTTGGTAATCAAAAGAATCCACGTGACGTATCACCTGAAATTAAAATCGGATCAGCGAGAAACTGCGGGAAAAGTACATGGTTTTCACGCTGATTTTTGCCCGGTGGCACGCTCCGTCAAAGGGTGTATAGACATTACCACGGAGCTGCAAATGGAAGATATATAAGAGCTCAAAGCTCAAAGTTCAAAGCTGAAAGAAAGGTGGATGAAATTTCTCAAGCTGTGCGGTTAAAAAAGTATCTGGATTTTCTACGAGATGTATTTATTCACCGCAAAGACGCAAAGAACGCAAAGGTTTATTTATTTTTTGTTTTCCGGTGATCCACCCAAAATGACGGCGGACAGGAAAACCGGAAAACAAAAAGAACCAGCTTTATCAAGTAAATCTCATTGCCAGGGGCAACTATAATTGTAACATATCTAAAACCCCAATTATTTTCAGTAAAAGTGCTCTTTTATTCTTTGCCGTCCTCCCTGTTCGCCGGTATTTTTGGGGGATCAACGGCAAAGAATAAGAAAAAACATCTCTGCGTCCTTCGCGTCTCTGCGGTAAAAACAATCTGATAAATATGACAGTAAAACCAATACGAGGAGCATTCAATGAGCGAATTAATCGAGCTGGTGAAAACGGATGCCATTGTCCAAATCGCTCTAAATCGACCCGAAGCATACAATGCCTTTAATTATAATTTGGTTTCTCAATTGACGAGCCATCTGACGACCCTGGCCGGAGATGACAGCGTGCGCGGTGTGGTGATCACCGGCAGGGGCAAGGCTTTTTGTGCCGGTGGTGATCTCAAGTGGGCCCTTGGATATCCGGCCAAACCGGGGGCCGCCTTTCACACGCTGGCTTCCCAATTTCACCTGGCTATCGTGGAGATCCGCAGAATGAAAAAGCCGGTGGTGGCAGCCATCAACGGTGTTGCCGCCGGTGGTGGATTTTCTCTGGCACTGGCATGTGATTTTAGAGTAATGGAAAAATCCACAGTTTTAAGACAGGCATATACCTCAAACGGATTATGCATTGACGGCGGCGGAACCTTTACCTTGCCGAGGTTGGTCGGATATGCGCGTGCACTTGAAATTGCCGCCTTTGACGAACCCATTTCAGCCGATCAGGCACTGTCCTGGGGGCTTGTAACGAAAGTGGTAGAAGATGGGCAGGCACTGGTCGAGGCCACGGCAATGGCACAGCTTCTGGCCCGCCGAGCGCTGAACTCTTATGCCTGGTCAAAAAAGCTTATCACCGACGCTTTTAATACATCTTTTGAGAGCCAGCTTGAATTGGAGAGAGCCGCGCTTGAAGCATGCGCCGATCATGCCGACGGCCGGGAAGGGTTGGCGGCGTTTTCTGAAAAGCGTAAACCCAAATATGGCACGGATGGTTAAGCCCCAGTTTGCCCCTAACTTAGGCCCTTATATCTGATGTTTTGCGTTTTTATGTCAAAAAAACAAAATACAATCAAACCACAATGATTAATCCGCCGCCGGCGGACCAATCAATTGGCTTTTAATCTTTGAGATTTTGATATTGTAATTTGAAATTTATTTGAAATTTGGTGCTTGTAATTTGTTATTTCCGGTTTATCCGGGTTAGGGTTCACGAAGAAATAAATTCACAATTTCAGCTATGCAGGAACTAGAACAAGTACTGAAAGACTATGCGGCCTTTGAGCTGTAAATCGGTATATTGCCGGGAGACTATTGAAAGTCCCTTTCTCCTTTTATTGATAAAAAAATACTCCCACCAAATTTATAATAACAATCAAAAAGCCTGGTTGAGCGAAGCCGGGTGTAAACTTTCGGTCGGGCGGCCACCTGTCTGTTACGAATTTTTGTGCGCTAACATCCTCGAGGCCCAGAAAACTGTATTGCAGCGATATGCCATGATCGTCCTCTCCAAACTGATTTCCCATATTGGAAAAAGGGCCCTTGGCTCAATGCATCTCATTGAGGTCATGGATCCAGCCGATCTAAAAAAGGTCAGATATTCACGATTTCAAAAGCGTTTGTCGGAGGCTCGTAACGCATTTGATGTCGTTCAGTTGTTTTTTAGCGGTGATAAACTTAAAGATGGCGCTTTGAAGGTTCTGTCCAAGATTTCTTGCCTGAATTCCGGGCAAGCCCTTTCCAGAATTGGTGAAGAAGTGAGAAGTGTCGATATTGGGTAATTTTATTCGATTTTAGAAAACCTGGTCCTCAGGGCCAGGTCAGAGATAGATGGCTCTGCCGTGAAGTTTTGTGTCTAAAATCACAAATTTCAAGCACCAAAATTCAAACAAATCTCAAATTCCAATATTCAATGACTAAAAGCTTCCAGGACGAGATATTGTTTGGATTTTCGAATTTTGGTCATTGGAAATTAGTTGATATTTGATATTTGTAATTTCAATTATTCAAGGAACTTCCAACAAAGCAAATCCCCTCCGGGGTGCACTAAAGCCGGGCCCTCTGGACCCGGATCTTTACTTTTCCAGGACTATAAGCCCTCGAAGAGATCTGTTTCTTTGGTATCGGTTGAAGTACATCCATGAACACACTCGAAATGTTCGTATCCCATGACCTCCTCTCTAAATTTCTCGGACATTCGCCTTAAAATACTATTTGGATTCATTTGGCTCTGGTGGCAATTGAGAGCCTCCAGCTTCTGAGAGAGATATTCCCTGACATCAACAACGGTTGATATTTTTTCTTCCGGCGTTCCTATCACATCGGGATCGAAGCCGGGTTCTTCGCCCCGTTCCTTAACCATTCTATGCATCTTGCGCATCCTTTTCAGAGGAATGGCCGTGTAGTACAGCTTGGCCGGTCGCCAGGGCTCGAGTACTTCTCCAATCTCGAATCGGGCGTCTCCGGATGCTTGAAGGGCACGCAAGGTCACTCTGTTTGCCATGATATGGTCGGGGTGAAGATATGTTCCCTTCTCATTGTAAGTTACTATCACATGTGGGCGAACACGCCTTATTATTTTCACCAGTTTGGCTGTGGCTTCCTGGATATCCGCCTGGGCAAAGGTCTGTGGATGATTATTCTCCTGACTACCGGCCATGCCGGAATCACGATAACCTAAAAAATATACAGATCCAATCGCCAGTACCTTGAGGGCTGCTTTCAACTCAATTGCCCGGATCTCTTTTATTTTCAATCCGGGTTTGGGAGCGACAAACTCCGGATTCAGAATGTCACCCGCCTCGCCCCCGGTACCATATGCCAGGACCGTCCTGCAGCCCATTGCAGAATATTTTGCAAGTATGCCACCGGTACTGATGGACTCATCATCCGGATGGGCATGGACGGCCAGTAAGGTTAATTCATTATTTCTAACAGTGGGCAGATTCATTTTTGAAAATTTCTTGCTTTCTTTCCTTGCTAATGTATCGTAAATACTAATACATAGATTTAATAAAACAACTCAGGCTGATGGAAAATATCGGCTCAATATTAAAAAGAGTCGAATGCTTGTCGGACCAAATTAACTAATTGAAGATCAATGGAATAGATGCCAAATGAGGGGTTGTTTAGGGTCTTAGAACCAACTTTTTGATAGCAAAAAAGTGGTTTCAAGGAAAATCCATAAGGGGATGGGATATCAGACCACCGTAAATGCCTGACAATTAGCGAAGTAAGCGAAAGATAGTCCAATTTTTTAGGCTTAAAGTGATGTTTTTGAAATAAAAAAGGGCGGTTTAAGAAAAAGAGATATACTGGAGTTGCACCGAGGCGCCTGTTTCCCTTAAATATAATTTTTTGATGGTAAGAAGGGCATCCTAAGGCTGAAAACCGGCCTTGTTTTTAAGCACATGCCTTAGTTACCAGTGTTCTACCGTGGTTCGATCCCAATTTTATATTGTCTTTTTTACCAAATAGTTTTGACTTTAGGTAGATTTTGAAGGACTGTGTCTTTTGTGATGATTGGGACTTTGAGATATTTTGCGGTTGAGACAATGATTTTGTCATGAAGCTCAGGGATTTCTGTTAAGGCCACCATTTTTTCGAGAATGGGATAATCAAGTGCAATGAGCACAAAATTTTCACTGTCGTTTATTTTTTTGAATAAATTTTTAAAGTTGAAGGAGATACGTTTTTTGTCAAAGATGCTGAGTGCTTCTGCAATTACAATTGAGGGAATGAAAATGATATTTTCTCCTGCTTCACATTTTTCAAAGATCCCCGAAGCTTTTGGACTGATTTTCGGACTGTCTGTAAACCACCAAAGTAGGGCATGTGTATCTGCAACAAAGTTCATAAGTATCCTACATTTTTGTGCTGCTATAAAGAGATTTTTTTGCAGAGGCGATTTCTTGCTCGGTAATATCAACACCCTTAAGGATACCCTTGAGCGATATAACCTTTTTACCAGAGGGAGAGAGATCCTTTAGAATAGATAGCTTTAAATCCATAACCTCTTTTTCAATGTTTTCGATCTTATGGAGGATGTCAGCAGTTGTTATGGATGGTACATGTTTCATTTTAAATGTCTCCTTTTCTATCTGCTTTTTTTGAAAAGATACCATAAGCCGGATTTATTGTCAAAATCGGTACGCTTCTTCGGTACGCTTCTTGTCGGACCAAGCTATATGTTTATAATTTATTAAGAAACCTGCCAAATATGGTCGTTTTTCAGTCTTAGGCTGCATTTTTCAGGGTCAAAAACACGATTGTAAGGACTTTAGGCTTCAGGCTACGCCTCCGGCTTCGACCCGACAGGTCGCTTCCAGCTTCCGACTTCGCTCTTCGAGCTTCCGACTTCGCTCTACGAGCTACGACGGGACAAGACGACGGGACAAGACGACCCAATAGGTTGGGGTTCTTTAAGCTCATATCATCATCAGATTATTAAAAAAAAATTAAACAAAAAAATCCTTCAACGTTACCTCATTGTTAACAATTTCAGTGGAATATGAATTTGTTTTAACGCCTTCAACTGTCACCATCACCAAAAAAATACTTTTATTTGTCGTTGTTTTTTCGCGGAAAACACCAATTTTATTTTTTAATTCTTGGGCATATTTTTTATCTATGGAAAATTCACTGGAGTGGCATTTTATCTCACAGATCGAAATAACATTGTCGTTTCGGTCAAGCAGAAGGTCAATCTGAGCCCCTTTTTCAGAGCGATCGCTCTTTTCCGGGGTATATTGCCACGAAGCCTCTTTGGTGATGACACCGCTGATGCCTAGAGCTACTTTGATAAACCGGACATGTTTGAAGCATACGGTCTCAAATGTATATCCTGACCACGTCTTCCATCGTTGCGATCCTAACATTGTCTGCCAGTACTGGCTCCTAAGGTCGTTTAAAATGCTGCTGTCCAAGCCTTTGATCCAGTGTAGATAAAAATAGCTGTATTCATCAATAAGGCGATATCGCGCTCCTCTCTTTTTCTTACCGTATGACGGAAAAGGCGCAATGAAGCCGGCTTCCCGTAAATTTTCAAGAATACGGTTTATCGTGCCGCCGGTCTTAACAGCTAATTTTTTTGCAAGGTCCTTTCGGGGCAGTCCTTTCCGCGATTTTGCAAGTGCTGTAACGATTGTTTTGTAATTGGCGGAGTTAGTAAATAATGAATCGTATAGTTTGTTAAACTCGTCAACCAAAACGCCGTCTTTACAAAAACACAAATTATTAATATTTTGAACCGAAGACATTCCCTTTTGCAAATGCCGCAAATAATACGGTATACCACCCATTACCATGTATATATCCAAAATCTGTCTATCGTTCAGCTTAACTCCCCTGTATTCCAAATACATTTTGGTTTCAGACAAAGTAAACGGAAGCAACCGAATTGTAGCCGTTATCCTGTTGTGAAGCCCCTCTTTTGAATTTACAATGTTTCTCAACATCCATGATGAAGCCGAGCCACATGCAATCAGTTTTATGTTTTTTTGCCTCGACGCCCACGTGTTCCAGAAATATTCAAGCGCACTGAGAAAACCTGAATTTTTGAAAGCAAACCAGGGGACTTCGTCAATAAAAAGGATGATTTTCCTTTTGCTTTTTGTTTTAAGAATGGCGTCCTTCAACATCCTAAAGGCTTCAGGCCATGTGTATGGGGGGGTAATTTCAATACCGTGATAAAACACTTGAGCCAAAGCGATTGAAAAGTTTTCAAGCTGAATCGATTTTTTGGCGTTTAATTGTCCGGTGGCCTCAAAATACAATCCCTTGTCTCTGCAAAACTCACTGACCAAATATGTTTTGCCAACCCGCCTTCTTCCGTAAACAGCTATAAATTCGGACTCCTTTGAAGACAAATTCCTTTTAAGAAGCTCTTTTTCGTTCTCTCTTCCTATTATCTTGTCCATTATTTATCCCCGAACTTTAAAACGGTTTTTTCTCAATACAAACATGCGGAATTCTACCATAAAAACTCAAGACGATGGACTTATGTTAAGCAACTATATAGATAAGTCCAAAACAAAGCAAGTTAAATTGTGGACTTAAGTAGTAAAAAATATGAGAAAAGTCCAAAACAAGATAATTTTCAAAGTGGATTTATGTGGAAAAAGAATTTATAGGGTCAAAGCTTGAATTGTGAATTATAAATTATATTTATCATGTCTAATGATTCTTAATGTAGCCAAGAACTATCCGAATTTTGGGCTATAAGCCTTCGAATAGCTCTGTTTCCTTGGTATCGGCCGCAGGGCATCCCTGAACGCACTGGAAGTGTTCGTATCCCATGGCCTCCACCCTCATTTCCTCAGACATACGCCTGATAATACTATTTGGATTCATTTGACTCTGGTGGCAATTGAGAGCCTCGAGCTTCTGAGAAAGGTATTCCCTGACATCGATAACGGTTGAGATTTTGTCCTCCGGAGTGCCGATCACATCGGGATCGAAACCTGGTTCTTCGCCGCGTTCTGTAACGATTCTATGCATCCTGCGGATCCTTTCCAGAGGAATGGCCGTGTAGTAAAGCTTGGCCGGTTGCCAGGGCTCGAGTGCTTCTCCAATCTCGAATCGGGCGTCTGCGGATGCTTGAAATGCACGCAAGGTCACCCTGTTTGCCATGATATGGTCGGGGTGAAGATATGTTCCCTTCTCATTGTAGGTCACCATCACATGTGGGCGAACACGCCTTATTATTTTCACCAGTTTGGCTGTGGCTTCCTGGATGTCCGCCTGGGCAAAGGCCTGTGGATGATGATTCTCAGGACTACCGGCCATGCCGGAATCACGGTAACCCAAAAAATATACGCTTCCCACTGCCAGTACCTTGACGGCCGCTTCCAACTCAGTTGACCTGATCTCTTTTATGTTCAATCCGGGTTTGGGAGCAACGAATTCCGGATTCAGAATGTCACCTGCCTCTCCCCTGGTACCATATGCAAGGACCGTCCTGAGGCCCTTTGCGGAATATTTTGCGAGTATGCCACCGGTACTGATGGACTCATCATCCGGATGGGCATGTACGGCCAGTAAGGTTAATTCATCATTTCTAAGATGGGGCAGATTCATTTTTGAAAATTTCCTGCTTTCTTTCCTTGCCAATGTATCGTAAATATTAATACATAGATTGAATAATACAACTCAGCCGGATGGAAAATATCGGTTCGATATTCAGGTCAATTCCAGGCTGAACGGTAAAAGGAATTTCTAAAAAAGCCTGAGGATAGTTGAGGTGGAAAACAACTCTATGAAAATGTTGCTTAAAAACGGGAAGCGGGTTTTATTTCCGTTCGAGACCCCAGATTGACCCCAATGTTGGTTACGCTTAAAACAACGCCGAAAATCGGAGGACTTCAGATCCTGTGTTGTTACGCCGACGGCGGACGCTAACGCTTGACATTGCATCGTGACAGCACGGGCGACAAAAAAATGACAAAATATTGAAAATAAAGCAATATTGACTTCAAGCCTCATCTCACCAAACCTTTTTTGTCAAGACTTTCTCAAGATATCCTACTCAAATGTATACCTTTTCTAACCCGGGCAGCCTATCCCCTATGACTAAAATGTCCGAATTTTGATCCAAATTAATTGGCTCGACTTTTGCAAATAAAGGCAAGAACACGGATGACGTCCGGCAAGGTTTCCTCATAATTCACTTGAATCTTGGTGGTGAATACTAAAAAACATAAGATTACCTGTCGCAAGGCTTAGTCCATCGATCCGTAAATTCGATCACGAATTTACTCACTCAGGACTAAGTGCTGAGTGAGCAAATGGATTGAATTGATCGAATTGCCTAACTTACTGTAATTTCGAATCGAAGCACTTAGGCCTTATTGATAGGGATAAGGAGTTTGTTAATATCGTGGCAATTGTCCAAGATAATGAGTCAACTGAGGTCTCTAATTTAAATCGTATAAAAACAAATGTGAAAATCGTTCAGAACGATTCTACAGCGACAAAACACGCCTCCGAGATCCTGGGGGATAAGGACAGCACAATTATTGACCATAAAATCAGCGAAGGAACCCATCCGCATCAATCATTCGACGATACAAGAGGTTCTTTTCAGATTCTGACCAAACCGGAGTGGGAACTTCACCTGGATGGCTACGCTGTGAAAGCTGAACTTGTTGACGGTAACATCCTTCATTCTATTTCCAGCGGCTACTTTGAGGAAAAGCATGTGGAGGCTATTGAAAAGCTGCGTCGTGAAGCGAGCGAATCTGCCTCACCATCAGGTAATATACAATATTTCCTCGTCGGTGTGTCCGATCTCCAGGGCGGCAGCCGTAAAGCACGTAAGCTATATTTGGATTCGCTTATGGAATGGCATAAATCCAAACCGTATCGGATGTGCGTTCTATACGGAACCAATAAATTCATGCGCGCAGCTGCTAACTTACCCAGGCCTTTTGCAGCCTTCAAGATCAGAACGGCTAAAGACCTGCCAAGTGCCCTGAATCTTATCAGGGAAGACCGGGCTGAATGCGTTTATTACAGCGACGGTCAAGTGCCACAGTCTGTTAACAACGATCACGCCGGTGAGGACCAGTTTCGACGATATCGGGATGAAATTATGCGGTATCTCGGGGGCATCAATTGGGAGCAAGACGGCTTGAGGGACAAACCGGAAATAGCCGATTCGCATCCGTTTCGCGAGGTGTTTGATGGCATCACCCTCATAAAGGGGGAATTGGACGATCTTCTGCGGGAACGGGACAAAACCGAAAAGGCGCTGAAAAAGGAAAGAGATCGGGCTCAAACACATCTCGATATTGCAGGGGTCATCATTGTTGCACTAAATTCCGACCAAACCGTTTCTATGATCAACGCCAAAGGGGCTGAGGTTATAGGGTATCCCGCAGAAAAAATTGTCGGTAAGAATTGGTTTGATACCTTTATTCCGCAAAACCATCGGCAGCAGGTCAACTCTCTTTTTCAACGTGTATTAAATGGTGAAATCAAGCTGGTCGAATACTATGAAAATCCGATTCTCACTCATAGCGGCGAAGAAAGGACGATTGCCTGGCATAACAATGTGATAAGGGATGCTGCCGGAAAAATTACGTCCACCCTAAGTTTCGGTGAAGATATCACCGAGCGAGTCATGGCTGAAAAAGAGTTGGAGAATGCCATCGAGCATGCCCAGGTTCTGGCGTTGGAAGCTGAGTTGGCCAATCAGGCCAAGAGCGAGTTTTTAGCCAACATGAGCCATGAGATCCGAACGCCGATGAATGCCATTATCGGCATGACCCACCTGGCCCTGGAGAGTGATTTGAACCGGGAGCAGCGTGATTATATTAAAGCGGTGAAAACATCGGCGGCTAACCTGCTGGATATCATCAACGACATTCTGGATTTTTCAAAGATAGAAGCCGGTCAACTTGACCTGGAGAAGATCGATTTTGGACTGCATGACACGATGGAGTCTGCCGCCGATACTCTGGCGGTTAAAGCCCATGAGAAGGGTTTGGAGCTTAATTGCCATATAAAGTCCGGTGTGCCCGAGTACCTGAAAGGTGATCCCGGCAGATTGCGCCAGATTTTTCTGAACCTGGGCGGCAATGCCATCAAGTTCACCGATTCAGGAGAGGTGTCGATCTCCTGCGAGGTGGAGGAACAGGCGGATGAATCCGCGCGGTTGCATTTCAGGGTGTCGGATACCGGCATCGGGATTGCCGCCGACAAGTTGGATACCGTTTTTGAAAGCTTCAAACAGGCGGACGGATCTACCACGCGGGAATATGGCGGAACGGGACTGGGATTGTCCATATCCAAGCAGTTGACGGAGCTGATGGGCGGTAAGGTCTGGGTTGAAAGTGGGCCGGGCCAGGGCAGCACGTTTCATTTTACCGCTGATTTTAGCATCCAGACCGATCCGGTGATAGAATGCATTGATGCTGATTGTCTGAGCATCCAGGGCAAGCGGATTCTGGTTGTGGACGACAATGCCACCAACCGGCAGATCGTTGGGGAGATGCTATCGGGTTGGGGAGTTTTGTATGAAGAAGCTTCCGAGGCCGACAGTGCTCTGGCAGCCATGGAAGCGTCTGCGAGGGGGAATGAGCCCTTCGATCTGGTGCTGACCGACGGTGAGATGCCGGGCATGGATGGATTTGAGTTAAGCCGGCGTATTAAAGACAACCCGCTTCTGACGGATACGGTCATTATCATGCTGACCTCCATGGGGCTGCGGGAAGATGCCGCCCGCTGTCGAGAGCTTGAGATTTCGGCCTATCTGGTCAAACCGATCAAGCGCTCGGAACTATTTGATGCGATTCGCGCCGTGCTGGGTTCCGCAGAAGGGGAAACAGGGCGGGAAGCGGAGAAGGTTGTCACCCGTCAATCCATGCCTGAAGAGCCTGAGAACCAGACCGTGAGGATATTGTTGGCGGAAGACAATGCGATCAACCAGAAGATGGCGGTCAAGCTGTTGGAGACCCTGGGTCATTCGGTGATAGTGGCCGGCAATGGCCAAGAGGCTGTAGAGATTGTTGGGCAGCAGGATTTTGATCTGGTGCTGATGGATGTGCAGATGCCGGTCATGGACGGAATTGCGGCTACCCGGAAGATCCGGAGATCAAATCCGGAGACCGGGGCCATACCGATTATCGCCTTGACCGCCCACGCGATGAAGCAGGACCGCGAAAGATGTCTTAAGGCAGGGATGGATGATTACATCTCCAAGCCGATTGACCCGGAGCAGCTTCGAGAAGTTGTTGCAAAATACGGCAAAAATATCCAGCCGGCTGCTGAAGCTGAAACGATATCAACGGGCCAAAAGGACGGTAAAGGTCCAGCCGATAAGGGGTTGCCGATCGACATGGAGGCCGCGCTTAAAAGGGCGATGGGAGACAGTGCTTTTTTGGAAGAATTGATTGTGCACTTTATAGAGAATCTGCCCGATGAAATCAAAGCACTTAATGATGCGTTGGACCGTAAAGATGCGCCAGGCATTGCCAAACGGGCCCATACAATCAAGGGTTCGGCAGCCAATCTGAGTGCCGACGGCATTGCAAAGGCAGCATTTGAGCTAGAACAGATGGGCCGAACAGGGAACCTGGCTAATGGTCAAAAAATCATTGATGACCTCAAAGATGAGTTAAGCCGTCTGGAAGAGTATGTCCGCAGGAATAATGGAAATATTTAGGTCCAATGAACCCCTTGTTTTTGACGAATCCGATCAGGTCTCTGGGGAATATGCCGCGCTTAAAGCCATTCAGTGTTATAAAGGAAAGAAACCGCAACGCTATCGATTAATCTTTACTATCCGCCCCCCTGCTGACAGATATGCAAACTATCCGGGTTTCTTATTATCCTCCGCCTTTCCATTTCAGCCGGTAAACAGCATCTGAAGTTTGTACCTCTTTGCCATGTATCATTTCTTTTATAGCCGGGGTGATCTTGTTATAAATTTTATATAATCCATCCATCAGTTCGATATCTGAGATCTCTTCCCAGTGGTTCTTATGGAAATATTTAGCTTCATAGCAAGGCATTTTATACATCGCACCTTCCCCGTTTTACGTAAACACCTTCAGGAAAAATTATGCCTTAAGTTAGGCTTCCCAAAGATTACAATAGAATTGAATATCGAACTGACGTGCCCATAGGCTTTATATCGGCGATGTAGGTAACAACTTTAACACTAATTAAGGGCAACACTTACCTGTATGGCTCACAGGTAACTCGGAGGCCTTTGAAGCTCAAACTTGATCAATTTTCTTGACATTTTTTAATGAATTATGGATATCTACCCAAACACTGGAAGAATAACACCTAGAACCAATCAGTTTAGGTAACATGAGATCAGCCGGATCTTTTTGCTGCATTCATCTGAAGGGATTGAACATGAATAATACCGAACAGTATCGATATTTTCTTAAAGACACCATTCGAAAAACCATCGACTTTCGTAATACCGATCAGAATAGAGGCGTCCCGGTACCTCCAATAGAGAAACCATATGATTCGGATGCTCCCCGCTTTCAGCTGCCAACATCAGACCAGTGGACCCGGCAATTTGATAAAAAGGATATCATCTCTGCGATATCCAACCGAAGAAGCCGGCGTAAATTCACAACAAAAGAACTGTGCATCGACGAACTTGCTTTTCTGTTATGGGCTACGCAGGGAATCAGGCAACCGGATAGCGGGAACTTCGCCTATCGGACGGTCCCGTCGGCAGGTGCACGCCATAGCTTCGAGACTTATCTTTTTGTAATGCGGGTGGGGGGTATTCGGCGTGGGCTTTATCGTTATCTACCCGTGTCGAACGAACTTCTGTTCGTTGGTGAAGTGGAGAACATGGAGATCAGCCTTGCTCGTGCCTGCCTTGGACAAGCTTTCGTCGCCAAAGGAGCAGTGACGTTTATCTGGACAACCATACCGTATCGTATGGAATGGCGATACTCCCTTGCGGCGCATCGGGTTATCCTGATCGATGCCGGACATGTCTGTCAAAATCTTTATCTCGCGTGTGAAGCCATACAGGCAGGTACCTGTGCCGTGGCTGCCTACGATCAGGAGCAATTGGACCAATTGCTAAATATTGATGGGAAAGACGAGTTCTCCGTATATCTGGCACCTGTGGGGAAAATTATAGCTTAAAGGCAGGCTGCCAATCGCCGCCGGTGATGTACAGTGTCTATCTCATCAAAATATTTTTTAAGAACAGCGCGAATCGGATTCAGCCGCTGGAAA
>CALZJV010000154.1 GCA_945787595.1 uncultured Desulfobacterales bacterium
ATTAATCTCCATGTGCCGGGAATTGGAGATCGCCCCATTGACCGAGGTGCATGATAAAGAGGACCTTGAAAAAGCCCTTGCCTGCGGTGCCGAAATCATCGGTATCAACAATCGAGACCTGAACAGCTTTGAGGTGGATATCGGTACTACCTTTGAGCTGGCACCGTTGGTACCGAAGAACCACATTCTCGTCAGTGAAAGCGGCATAGGGAGCGGGGTAGATATCCTGTCTTTAAAGGCAACGGGTATTCAAGCAGTTCTGGTGGGCTCGGCTCTGATGAAGAGTAATGATCCCGCAAGTAAAATAGGAGAAATAGTCAACGCCGGGGCGAAGGGAAATGGATAAAGTCGAGGTAAAGATCTGCGGTATAACAAATTACCAAGATGCATCGATGGCCGTCGAGCTCGGCGCCGGCGCCCTCGGTTTCATCTTTGCTTTTAGCCCCAGGCAAATTACACCGCAAAAGGCGCGCGATATTATCAGAACGATTCCTCCCTTTGTAAAGACGGTGGGCGTCTTTGTCGATGAAGGACCCGCCGAAATCAAGGAGGTAATACATTACTGCGGTCTCGATCTGGTTCAACTCCACGGGGATGAGTCGCCGGATCTCTGCTGTGAGCTGATGCCCTATACGATTAAGGCGCTCAGGATAAAAGATGAAGCGAGTCTCCGCAAGAGCCAGACCTATCGTGGAAAGGTCCGAGCCCTGCTCCTGGACTCCTATTCGAAAGATAAGGCCGGCGGTACCGGCAAGACCTTTGACTGGCAGCTTGCCATAAAAATTAAAAAACTGGGGATGCCTGTCATCCTGGCCGGTGGGCTTGGACCTTCAAATATCGATGGTGCCATCCGTACTGTGCGACCCTATGCGGTAGATGTGAACAGCGGCGTGGAGGCGCGTCCCGGCAAGAAGAGTCATATGCGGATGAAAGATCTGATGAAAAAGGTGAGGAGAATAAGTTAATGATAGAAAGACACTATTATGGTGAGTTCGGGGGCGCCTATATTCCGGAGATCCTTGTCTCCACGTTCGAACAATTGGTTACGGCGTTTCAGGAGGCTAAATCAGATCCCGCTTTCCGGCAAGAATATGAAAACCTCATGTCCACCTATTCCGGCCGGCCCACCCCCCTCACATTTGCAGAAAACCTTACAAACCATTTTGCAGGGCCGCTGATCTATATCAAGAGGGAAGATCTGAATCATACCGGAGCCCATAAGATAAACAATGTCATGGGCCAGGGTCTCCTGGTGAAACGCATGGGAAAGCGTCGTGTTATCGCCGAGACCGGTGCCGGCCAACATGGTGTAGCCACCGCCACCATGGCTGCCAAATTCGGATTCAGTTGTACAATTTATATGGGAGAAGTCGATGTAGCCAGACAGAGGCCGAATGTTTTCTGGATGGAACGTCTTGGCGCCCACGTTATTCCTGTTCGAGAAGGCACAAGGGTATTAAAAGATGCCATCAACCAGGCCTTCCGCGACTGGGCAGCCAACATGGACGACACCCACTATGTCCTTGGAACCGCTTGCGGAGCTCACCCTTTCCCCGAGATGATCACCTATTTTCAATCCATTATCGGCCGGGAAGCCCGCAGGCAAATCATGGACCGGGAAGGGAGACTACCCACTCGTGTCTATGCATGTGTGGGGGGTGGTTCCAATGCCTTGGGAATCTTCAACGGCTTTTTGGATGACCCGGTAGAACTGGTTGGTGTAGAGGCGGGGGGTAAAGGCTTGGAGACGGGCCGGCATGCATCACGCTTAGCGTCCAAAGACGGTACCCCTGGAGTCGCGCAGGGGTACAAGACATATTTCCTTCAAAACGGTGAAGGGCAGATGAAAGAGACGCACAGCGTAGCAGCGGGTTTGGATTATGTCGGCGTCTCACCGATTCTTGCCGCGCTCTGGCAAGAGGGAAAGGTAAGGTTTGAAGCTGCAACTGATCAGGAGGTCATGGACGCCTTCTCGCTGACACTACAAAAAGAGGGGCTGATACCGGCCCTGGAATCATCCCATGCCTTTGCCCAGGCATTTAATGAAGCGGATGGTCTGCGAAAGGATGATATTATCCTGATCAACCAGTCGGGCAGGGGCGATAAGGACATTTTCACGGTTGCCGATGCCTTTTCCGACCCGCAATGGAATCTATTTGTTCAAAAAAAAGCGGAGGGATATAGTGCTTGAATCGTATCTTACAAATAAGTTGAAGAAGAAAGATATTCTGCTGATGACCCATATTGTCCTGGGGTATCCGTCTTTTGATGATAGTTTGAGGATCATCGAGACCATGGTGGATGCCGACGTCGATCTGATGGAGTTACAGATCCCTTTTTCCGAGCCGACTGCAGATGGACCGGTTATCGTTCGTGCCAATCAGGAGGCCCTAAAGCGTGGCGTGACCGTAAAGGACTGTTTCAAATTTGTTGAAAAGGTTACCTATACCTTTGATATCCCTTTTCTCATCATGAGCTATTATAATATCCCTTTCAGATTCGGTGTAAAAGGTTTTGTAACTGCTATGTCGAATTGTGGCCTCCGGGGCGCCATCATACCCGATCTACCACCGGAAGAGGGACAAGAGTACCTGGACGCCATGTATGCGCACGAACTTGCTCCCATACTCATCTTTTCACCGACGACATCTCTTGATCGCATGGGCTACATCGGCTCCTTTGCGAGGGGATTTATCTACTGCGTTGCAAGAAAGGGGGTCACCGGCGATAATACGAATTTTGCCGAAGAATTGGCAGCGTTCCTTACCCGCTGTCGCGATGCCACGGCCCTTCCCCTTTCCCTTGGTTTCGGCGTCAAGGAGAAGGCGGACATAGATTATCTGAAAGGCAAAGCAGATATCGCCGTTATAGGCTCCCAAACAATTCGGGTAATGGAACGAAAAGGAATTGCTGCTGTGGGGGACTTCATCCGTAGCTTAGGGCTCGTTCAAAAATGAAAAATTACCAGCGAAACAGCATCGCACCGGCGGTGAGTCCGGATCCGAAGGCATCCGTCAGAACTGTTTGACCTTCCTGAATGCGGCCGTCCCGAATGGCTTCATCCAGGGCCGTCGGGATGGTTGCGGCCGAGGTGTTGCCGTAACGATCCAGATTAACGACCACTTTCTCCATCGGAATACCAATGCGGTTTGCTACCGCTGCAATAATACGGATATTGGCCTGATGCGGCACAAACCAGTCGAGGTTGACCGCCGGCATGTGTAATTTTTCCAGCGTACGCAACGCACATTCCGAAAGTGTCCGCACAGCTACCTTAAAAAGTTCGCGACCGCTCATGTGCATCTTATGCAGATTTTGTGCATATCGTTCGGGGGTGACCTCCAAATTGGACCCGCCGGCAGGTATGTAAAGCAGCTTGCTTAGGTTCCCGTCGGAAGATAAATAACTGGAAAGAATTCGTCGACTGGACATAGCGGGGACCTGCTCTACCACGGCCGCACCGGCTCCGTCACCGAACAAAATACAGATGGTTCGATCCTGCCAGTTAACCAATTGACTCAACACTTCCGCTCCCACAACCAGTACGGTTTTCGAATACCCGGAAAGAATAAACTGCTCGGCAGTAACAATCCCATAAATAAATCCGGAACAGGCAGCATTGATGTCCATAGCCCATGCCCGGCGGGCACCGATTTTTTGTTGGAGCCAGCAGGCGGTCGAGGGCATCGGCGTGTCCGGAGAACAGGTTGCATAAACTATCTGATCGATATCTTCCGGTTTTCGGCCGGCCCTTTCCAGGGCTATTTCGGCGGACCGGGCACCGAGAGAAGAGTTGGTTTCGGCCTCGTTTTGAACATTGGAAATTCTTCTCTCAATGATACCGGTTCTTTCTTTGATCCATTGGTTGCTGGTTTTCAGACCGAACCGGGTCAGTTCCTGGGCGATATCGTCATTTGTCATCCTTCTTTCGGGAAAAGCCGATCCGGTGCCAGTAATCCGGGCTGCAAACTCCATAAGTTGTTTTTCCCCCATTCAGTCAGGTTTCCAAAGCCAAGCTTTATTATTACTACCACAATATATTGTGGTGGTAAAGAAAGTATATATGGACTATATCCTGGCCGATCAATTTTCTTCAGATATTTTAGAAGGTTATCAAATTTAATATTTTCGCCTAAAGTAAGATCTATAACTGCAAGAAGCAATAGCGGGCCATAAAAGAAGTTAAGGAAGGTTGGGGTAAGGCTTTGATCGGTAAACCCTGTGGTTTCTTTGAGCAAACCCTAACGTTGCAGAAGTCGGAGGGTAAACCACATGGCAATATGTTTATCAACTGAATTTAAGACCTAAATTTTGCACGAGTCGGAGGCTTTCATAGGCAAGGCACTTAAGGGTGAGGCTATAGTTTACTATGCCGAGCCCTTAATAACGCAGCAGATGAAAGCCTCCGGCTCGCCCGCAGGGTGAAAATTAATAAGAACAAATCGACCATCTTCCTTTTTACTCATTCGGTATTTCGCTTTATTGCTAAAATTCTCACAACCGGTTGTTATTTAATATTATTCAAGCTTCTCATTAATTTTCATGCAAGATTCAGGTAAGAACTCACAGGAGTTAATCCAGATAATCGCGATGATTCAAAACGCCGCGGATATCCTTACCAAACAAGTAATTCTTCACATTCTCTAACGCCAATCTTGTGGCGTGCGGCATGGAGCCCGGAACATGGTCTGCGATATGAGGTGAGCCGATGAAATTGGGCAGTTTGCAGAATGGAAACTCGAGGGTGAAGTCCTCGAGGGTAACGGGTTCAGACCACCAGGTGTCGATGCCGGCACGAAATTCCGGATTGGATTTCAGATGCGCGTAAAGCGCCTGCTGGTCGATGACATCTCCCCGGCCCACATTGATCAATATGGCATCAGGCTTCATCCAATCCAGTTCTTTTCGGCCCAATAAATTCCGGGTTTCCCGGGTCAGCGGCGTGGTCACCACAACCACGTCGGCGGCCTGCAAAACTTTTTTCATGTCCGCAACATTTCCCATAAAATCAACGGAGGCTTCGGTTTTGGCGCTGCGATTGATGCCGTACACTTTCATGCCCACCGTCTGCATGATCCTTGCGATTTTACAGCCGTTTCCGCCCAGGCCGATAATTCCACAGGTACCGCCTTTAAGATTTCGATTAAAACCGGATCGATCAAATCGACCATTGCACAGCATTTTGTAATTGGGTAAAAGATTTTTTGCCAGAGCAAGGGTCAGGGCCAGTACATGTTCGGCGATGGGTTCGGCAAAAGCCCCGGCATTACTGGCCAATATGATGTCTTCGGGAATAAGTGCAAAGGGAACATTATCAGCACCGGCATAGATAAGCTGAATGAAACCCACATTTTTTATCCGGGAAATTTCGCTGTGATCGATTTCTTTTTGAGAAAAACTCGTTGCGATAATAACCTCGGCCCCATTGAGCAGTTCAGTGCGCTCATTATCCGTAGCGGCAGCAAGGTAATGAACATTGGCGATACCTTCCAGAACTTCACGGTAAATTCCCTTTTCTTCTTCACCGGGTGCGTAAGTCACTAGGATGTTTGTATTCATAACCTGCAAAGCCTTTTGACAATTTCAGTATAAATCCGGGTTCCCATAATCATGTTTTCTTCCGAAATCCTTTCATCAATGCCGTGAATCCGGTTGAGATCCTCCACGCCGATCAACATCGGGCAGACACCATAGCAGGGAATCCCTCTACTTCTGAAAAACCTGGAATCCGAAGCTCCCATCAGAAGAGAGGCGACAGCCAAGGCATCCGGATAGTGCTCCAAATAAACTTTTTTTATGATCGCAAAGTCTTCGTTATCTATGGGAGATTCACTGGCGCTGGCTTTTTTTTGAGGTTCGATCCTGACATTATCATCTGCCAGCCGTTTTTCTACCTCGGCAATAAACGCATCGGGTTCCGTTCCGGGCAGCAATCGAATATCAAGCTCTGCCTGCGCTTTGCTGGGGATCACATTGGTTTTGTTTCCGGAATTCATAATGTTTAAGCTAATCGTGTTTTTTAGCATGGCCGACATCTGGGGGACATGGATCATTTCGCTTTGGATTAATGCATCGATGAGTGTTGCCGTCTCCCCGTCCTCCAAATAAGGCTTTAAAAAATCCCACTCCGTGCCCAGCTGCCTAAAATATTCGGCAATCAGCGGGGTAACTATGATGGGATTGTCCCCGGACAAAAGCCGGTTTAAGGCCTGAACCAACTTTTCAAGGGCATTATCGCCATGGGGGGTGCTGCCGTGCCCCGGAGGTCCGCTGCGAGTCAGCCTGATCTGGCACACGCCTTTTTCGGCAGTTGCAATCATGAACAACGGCCGGTTGGCAAGCACATTATTTAGCCCGAAACCACCTTCGTTAAGGACCAGGTCGGCCTGAAATTCATCCGGATATTGATCCAACAGATATTGTGCGCCCTGACTACCGCCGGTTTCCTCATCGGCCACCGCCAGAAAAATAAGGTCACGACAGGGTGTAAGTCCTTGCCTTTTCACTTCCAGAAATGCCAACAACTCCATGATACCGATATTTTTCATATCCAGTGCCCCTCGGCCAAATATAAAACCATCCTTAACCTCGCCGCTAAAGGGATGAACACTCCACTCATCTGCCTTGGCTGGAACGACATCGATGTGGTTGAGCAGAATAGCGGCTCCCTTTTCACCGGATCCCGGGATTAGGGCTTTAATAGAGTTTCGGCCGGGTGAAGCTTCATACGTTTTATAGTCGATCCCCTCATTTTTAAAAATTTCGGCAAAAAATTTTACCCCCATGGCTTCGTTGCCGGGCGGGTTGGTGGTGTCAATTTTCAGATATTGCGACAACAATTCCACGGCTTCGTGGGACATGATTGCTCCTATACGGACCTAAGTGTCTAACAAATCAGCTTTTTTAAGTATCTCTCTGATTTCTGATTTTTCCTTCTCCGAACTGGGCAACAGCGGCGGTCGGGGGTCGCCGCCGAAATATCCCAGCATATCCATTGCTGCCTTCAGACCGGGGACACCGTAGGTGGCGGTGACGGCCTGATTGACCGGAATCATTTTAAGTTGCAGCTTTTTAGCCTCTTCAAATTTGCCTTCCTGCACAAGCTGGTAAATTCTGACGCAGATTTGCGGTGCGACATTGGCAAGGGCCAGCACACCGCCGACACAACCCAGGGTGAGAGCGCCGAACAATGCGCCGGCAGTTCCCACCAGCAAATTAAAGCCGGCATCGACATGATTTGCAATTTCCCCCAGCTGAATCACATTTCCGGTGCTGTCTTTAATTCCGATAATGTTTGGATGGCGGGATAATTGGGCTACCAAACCGGCTGTCAGGTTGATGTGGGTGAATTTGGGAACATTGTACAGTAAAATCGGGATCGGCGTTTGATCCGCAACTGCGGTGAAATACGCATGCATGGCCGCTTCATTCATTCTTCCGCCATAATAGTGGGGCGTAACCACCAAAGCGGCATGGACACCACGCGCGGCACAATCACGGGTCAGTTCGATGGTCTCATGGGTGGATTCACATCCGGTACCGGCAATGACCAGCATATCATCCGGCGTTATCTCAACGACCTTTTCGACGAACTTTCTTTTTTCTTCTGCGGACAGATAAATATACTCCCCGTTTGATCCCATCGCAACCAGTCCTTTAAGGCCGGCTTTACTCCACTTCTCAATGTTGGCTGCCAGTTCGTCATAGGCGATATTGCCGTTGATAAAAGGAGTGGGGATGGGCGGGAATATCCCGTGAAAATTAATTTTCGACATTTTATGTTTCCTTTTTTTGTATGGGTTCAATTGATACAATAAAATTTAAAATTACCGCCTCCCGATTATTTTAAAATTGTATTTAACGATCCTGCCCGGCTACGACCTGCGATATGTGGCGGACTTCCGTCTTTAAACCATGCCTGCGTACACCGTAAGATAACTGGATCATGCAGGCCGGGCAGGAAGTCACCAGTATATCGGCATTGGTTTTTTTAAGATTCTCCATTTTTCGATCGAGTACTTTTTGGGACAAGTCATAATGGGATAGCGCATAGGACCCTGCGCCGCCACAACACCAATCCGCTTCAGGCATTTCTCTGTACTCAATCCCCGGTATATTTTTGAGAATTTCCCGGGGCTCTTTGGCAAGCCCCTGGCCGCGCGAGGCATGGCAGGGGTCATGATAGGTCACTGCCATAGGGTTATCAGGAGAGACGGCTAGGGGTTCATTGGGTACGATCAGCTCCACCATATCCTTAAAGAGAGATGCAACG
The DNA here is from genome assembly GCA_945787595.1 of uncultured Desulfobacterales bacterium. The sequence continues at coordinate 8,273 of CALZJV010000154.1, forward strand.
GTTTTTGCCTGTTCATGACGTTTATCATCGACGAAGAGATCCGGATATTTCTTCAAAAACGAAGCACAGCTGGAGCAGTCGGTAACAATGGCATCAAATTCACCCGACGCCAGTATATCCAGGTTCTTTGCGGCCAACTTTTTGGCGGCATCGATGTCACCATAGGAGTGGGCCGGCAGGCCACAGCAACAGTTATTCAGCAGGGTAACCGTTTTGCCGATTTTTTTTAGAAGCCCCAGGGTTGCTTCACCGGCTTCCTGTTGAATGACGTCGACACCGCATCCCACAAAATAGCCGATGCGCAGGGACTCTCCACTGCCTTCGTAAACGCCGGGCTTGATTCTATCTCGAAACGGTAAAGGGGGCAGCTTCTCGATGATCTCCTCAGCCCGGGAAAAATCGCGCCCGAAAATCCTCAGCAATCCCAATGCACGGGCCAGACTAGAAATTCCTGTGTTTTTACCCAGTGCGACGGCCCGAGCCGCCAGATGCAACCGTCGCGGATAGGGCAGAAGGTAGTCAAACAGAATTTGGTGAATGGGCTTGCGGTCAACCTTTTCAAGGTATTCAGTTCGCGCTTTATTGACGAGGTCGGCGGTGGGAACGGCCGGGAAACAGTTGGCGGTGCAGGCGCCACAACCCAGACAATCATAAAGTGGTTCTTCGAGTTCTTTGTTCCAATCCAGCCGTCCTTCGATAAGCGCACGCAAAAGAGCCAGCCGGCCGCGGGCGACGCCGGATTCGTGGCCCGTGGAACGGAAAATCGGACAGGCAACCTGGCAAAAACCACATTTGTTGCACTGGGCAATCGCGTCGTAGTGTTCGGATATATCCATGTATAAAAGCTCCGCTTTGCTTAGGCCCTTGTCGGGCTTAATCTGACGACATGTTGTCAGAAAATTGAGGTTTCAGGTGTCAGTGTTCAGCCCAGCCGCTGGCCTGAAAAGCGGCCAGATAAATCGAAGAAGAAACTCCAGCATGACAAATGTCGAATGTCGATTTACGAATGTCTAATTAAGGAATTTTTTCTATTTTATTTGTTAAAAAAAGCAGAGCGAAGCGACATCCACCATTCGTCAATCGTCATTAAATGAAGTTTCATACAAGGTTTCAGGATTTTGCGACTCGCCGCCTCCCTGACACCCGAAACCCGACACCTGAAACCTGTAAGAATCGCATCATATGTGCGAAGGATTTGTCTATCAAAATATTTTCGCCACCAAGACACAAAGACACAAAGTTAAATTATAATAACAATTATTGTTTGTGTCTTGGTGCCTTTGTGGCTATTCTTTCCGGTTTATCCGGGTTAGGTATGAGGATCGCTTCGCTAAAGGCTTGAGGCAAATTAGGACTGAATCATTTTTTTTTTGAACTTTCTCACCTCCAACTTCCAACCTTAAGCCTCAAACAATTATTTATCCCTAAAGTGATCGGTTCTGGGTTCAAGGTTCAAAGGTTATAACATACTGATTTCCATAGTTTTATATTCTATGGTTTGGATTGACCGCTTTCACCCAGTGGGTGAAACATGAAATTCGATCCGATTGACGCGTTATACTATTGTTAAGGCTATTTAGGGCATTTTAACCGGAAACCGTGAACCCTGAACCGCTCAACCTAGGTTATACTTTCCCCGGCAAACAACCGGGCGCAAAGATATTATCAGGATCCATGGCGGCTTTGATCCGGTGCATGACTTTCCATTCCGGCCGCGGCCTGCCGAAAACATCATTTCGTTTCCTAAAATCATCCGGTGCCTTAACCAACAATCCATGACCGTTATGCTGGTCGATTCTTTCGCATAGGCGCGCCCAGTCATCATCGCTCATATCATCCAGGCCGGCAAGAAGCCGGCCGCATCCAAAGTCCAGAAAAACCTTCGACAATGCCGGGCGGCCGTCAAACTCACCCATAAAACCGGCAACCCGATCCAGCGGAAAATCTGCGCGAAGAATAAAAGGAGATCGGCCAATCTCGTCGTAGGTATCGCCGAATCGGCCTTCATGCACAGGATAATCGGCCTTTTCCGGTGAATGAAGCCCGGCCTTTTCCAGCACGGCACCGCATTTTTCCAACTGATATTCCACCGTTTGAGAAAATCCTTCAAAGCCGATAACTATTTCCCAGTCACCGGAAACCTTGCGAGCAGATAGCTGATCGGTCGGCCGGCAGATCACATAGACTGGAGAAAGATTAGATTGAACGATTTTAAGAGCTGTTGCTGCGCAGGCGTCCAAGGATCCGGCGGCGGTTATGGCTGCACATCGCTCGGGTATCGTCGACACCCGCCAGGTGGCTTCTGCAATAAATCCGAGGGTGCCGGCCGAACCTGTCAGCAAGCGGGTCATATCGTAGCCGGCCACATTTTTAACGACCCTGCCGCCGGCGGTTACCAATACGCCTTTGCTGTCTATATATCGCAGGCCCAGCAAAAGATCGCGAGGTGCCCCATAGGCCATGCGCTCCGGGCCGCAAGCGGCCAACGCAACCAAGCTGCCGATGGTGGAGCTGGCGCTGAAAAATGGCGGTCTTAACGGCAACCATTGATTATTCTCCTTCAAATGCTCCTGAAGCGCTGCCAGGGACATTCCCGCTCCCACGGTAATTACCTGGTTGGGGGGATCATACTCGATCACGTCAGCCATCGGCAGGCTGGATAGAGAGTGGGTGTCCCTGTCAAGCGTATTGCCGAACCGGCTGAAAGTCCCATTGCCAACCGGCATCACCGCCTGTTTTTGCAGTGCGGCGGTTTTGATCTTTGTCATTAATTCCGACACGTGCGCTCCGTTGCCGGAACCACCTCGAACCTGTTCCGAAAGGGTAGGCTCCGGCGAATTTCCATCCTGGCCGGCATCTTTCGGCGGTGGAATCACTTTTCCGGGATTGAGGACATTATCGGGATCAAATGCACGTTTGAGGGCACGCTGGGCCTTAAAATCATCTTCTGAAAAAACCATACGCATAGCTTCCTGTTTCTCAAGACCGATGCCGTGTTCGCCGGATATGGTCCCACCTAGTTTAACGCAGGCCTCCATGATTTCCCAACCGGCCTTTTCAACCCGGTGCAACTGGTCGCTATCCCTGGAATCAAACAACAAAAGAGGATGCAGATTCCCGTCACCGGCATGGAAGACGTTGCCGTGTTCACAGTTATAATTTTTTGTTATTTCGGCTACCTTGGCCAGGGCCTCGGGTAACTTGGTGCGCGGCACCGTTGCATCATTGACCAGATAATTTGGAGCCAAACGCGCAACCGCACCGAATGCGCCGCGCCTGCCCTGCCACAGTAAGTTGCGCTCTTCGTTGTTTTTGGCTTCCTG
>CALZJV010000155.1 GCA_945787595.1 uncultured Desulfobacterales bacterium
CCGTTGCGGGCGAAATTGGTTAAGAGTTTAGCCCAACTGGATCGTTACCGCTGGAGCGGTCATGGTGTCTTGATGGGTATTATAAAAAATGACTGGCAGGATTGCGACTACGTTCTGAGATATTTTGGCAAGAAGGAAGGCGCGGCCAAGAAGGCATATCGCAACTATGTCAAAAAGGCCATCGATGAAGGTCGACGGCCCGAGCTTGTTGGTGGAGGGCTAATCCGTTCCTTAGGTGGTTGGTCGGCTGTGAAAGCCATGCGTCGTTCAGGGGATCGCGAATTGTGTGATGAACGGATATTAGGCAGCGGTGAATTTGTCGAGCGGATCATTAAAGAAGCTGAAGCCAATATTCAATATCAACTGCCGGTCAGGGAACATCATCAAAAGATTGATGACTTTATCATCCAAATATGTAGCAGTGAAAAGGTATCGATTGCAGAATTAAACACGGGCAGCCGGCGCAAGGAGGTAAGTGAGGTTCGGGCCCGGATTGCGATTGGACTGGTAAAGAGACATGGGGTTGCATTAGCCGAAGTTGCCAGGCGGGTTGGGGTATCCACCTCAGCCATATCAAAAATTCTAAAACGGGCACACCGATAAGTCAATCAGATCAACAACGCCCCCTATTTTCCCCCAAAAAAAAATCCTGAAGCCTGACACCATATACCCGCAAACTGGAAAAAAATCGGGATGAAATTTAGAGGACATGTTACGGGTGATTTTCACCAGCCCCCACCTTGTTCCTAATCCGCTGTCAATTCCATTTGGCGCTGATAAAGCCGGCTGTAAAGGCCGCCGCGCTGCATCAGTTCAGCGTGATTGCCGGTTTCAACGAGTCTGCCGGAATCCAGGACCAAAATTTTGTCTGCATTGCGAATCGTGCTCAGGCGGTGAGCAATGACCAGAGCCGTGCGCCCTTTTAAAACTCTTTCTAAAGCCTGCTGAATCAAGTACTCGGCTTCGGCATCGACAGACGAGGTGGCCTCGTCCAAAATGAGAATTTTCGGATCGGCCAGAATCGCCCGGGCCAAGGCAAGTCGCTGTTTCTGCCCGCCGCTTAACTTGACGCCACGTTCCCCCAGCTCAGTATCGAAGCCCTCGGGCAGCTTTGTAATGAAATCATGGGCATTGGCTGTCCTGACGGCGGCAATTAGCTCATCTGCGGTGGCATCCGGTTTGCCGTAAAGCAGGTTTTGGGTGACGGTATTGTTAAACAGGAATGAATCCTGCAGCACTACTGCTACCTGGCGTCGCAGCGATGCCAGTTTAATATCGCGAAGATTATAACCGTCAACGGTAACTTGTCCCTGGATGGGATCATAAAATCTGCAGATCAGATTGGCAATACTGGTTTTGCCGGCTCCGCTGGGGCCGACCAGGGCGACCATTTCTCCCGGCGCCATTTTGAAACTGATGGTATGCAAAACCCGGTCACCGGTACCATAGCGAAAAGTAACCTGATCGAATACCATTTCTCCTTGGATGGCGGGCAGATCCATCGCATCCGGTGCGTCTTTGACCTCGGTTATTTCATCCAGCAATTCAAATATCCGCTCACCCGCTGCGATGGCTTCCTGAAAAATGTTGTCCACCTCCGTCAGACGATTGATGGGTTCATAAAAAGAGGCAATATAGGCCAGAAACGCCACCAGTGTACCCAGTGTCAATTGGCCGCGCACAACCATCACGGCTCCGATGCCCAGCACTGCAACGGCTCCCATGGCGCTCACAAAACGAATGGTCGGGAAAAAAACGGACCAGTAACGAATCCCTTTTACCCGGGCGTGATAATAGCGTTCGCTTTCGGCCGCAAAGCGCTTTCGTTCCAGATCTTCGCGGGCAAACGCCTGAATGACCTGAATGCCGGAAAGGTTGTCCTGGAGTTTGGCATTGATGTTGCCCAGCCGGGCCCGCACCCCGCGGTAGACAGGCCGTATTTTCGTGTTGTAATGCCGCAATGCCAGGGCCAGTATGGGAATCGGAATCACGACCAGGGCGGCCAAGCGGTAATCCAGCACGAAGAGAATTAGGGAACCACCTGCCAACCGGATCAAATCCACGGCCGTGAGCGCTGAACCATGGGTGACAAAATGTTCCAGCGCGCTGAGATCATTGGTAACCCGAGACATAAGCTCCCCGGTTGAAGTTCGCTCGAAAAAGGAAAGAGACATTTTTTGCAGATAGGCATACAGCCGGATACGCAGGTCCAGGATAAACTTTTCGCCCAGGGTGTGGCGCACATAGTTGTCGCCGATCTGAACCACCTGATGGAGGGCATAGGCGGCAATCAAACCGATGATTAAAACTGACAGGAAACTCAAATCGCGCGCGGTGATAACCTCATCCACTATCGATTTTTGAAAAAGCGGCGGCACCAGTTCCAATCCGGCGCGTCCCACCAGCAAAACAGCGCTGATGATGATGGTCTTCCAGTAGGGGGTTAGTAGAAGAAAAAGCCTTTTAAGAATCGGCATATAATGGTTCCTGATTTCACACCTATGTTGCAACCTTGGTGTTCAATTGTCGATGACGTCCACTGAAGAAAAAAGGTGAAATCTTTCCTGCGGCAGGGAGTATAAATAAAGATTATGGGCGTGTAAAGTGTTGTTTTGTTTCTATAGCAGACCGGGTTTTTGAAAGCTCAGAAACCCCCCTTTTATGGCCGCAAAAAGGCGCAAGAAGCACAAAAATGAAACTTCATTCATTTAGACAGGATTTACAGGATTAACAGGATTTTTTTTGCTCAGTCTGGTTATATCCTGTCCATCCAGTTGATCCTGTCAGAAAAATAAAATTGCATTTCGTTAAGTTTTTTATTCGATTAGACTGGCCGTTTTTTTGGCCGGCGGCAGGGCTGAAACCTAAAGTTCCTTACAACATTTGGTCAGAAAAAACCCGATAAGGACCTACCGTGGCGACCAGAGCACCATGCGTGGCTTTTTTCCGAGCTGCTTGGACAACTCTTCCAGGGGTCCCCATTGGATAACGCCGGCCATGCAGTGCTGAACGCAGGACGGCCGAAGGCCTTTTTTGGTGCGCGGTGCACAAAGGACGCACAATTCGGTTGGAAACGGCAAAAAGCAAAGATAGGCCTTGCCTTTGGGCAGCGGTTGTACCTGCTCGATGACCTGCATGCCGGACGATCCCGCTTCGTGACCGTATTCCTGGCAACAGGCCACCCGGCAGGCATAGCAGCCGGTACAGTATTCGTAATCGATTAAAAGACCATGTTGCGGTTTTTTAGCCATAACTTATTGCTCCTTGTTTTACTTTGTCACATCATCAGATAAAATTATTTTATATAAATTTCAAAAAATATGATTTTGATGGAGAAAATGATCTAAAATTTAAAATGAACTAAAATGAGCTAAAATTGTGGTATTCTGTCAATTTTATTAAAACAGATAGCGCGTGGCGCTTCCTTAATTTTAGTCATTTTAGGCAATTTAGGTCACTTTAGGCATTCGTTTGTAACGCTATATCGATCTTTTATATCAAAGGGTTGAAGTAAAAGTAAATATGACAAAGCAGAACTAAGTACCTCTTTTATATATGCGGCATAGATTGTGTTTAATCGGGGCGCCCAGCCCGTCTTTACCCTGATCACCCATCGGCAATAGCATATTGATGTTATGTTCCCATGTTCCGAAAAGTTCCGGCTCGGCGCCCTTTTTCTCCGGATACCACCAGGCGTGGGTGGCCATCACCATCCAGGGCGGCACCACCAGCGTCACCTTGGCCTTGAAGCGGGCCCGTCCCATCCAGTTTTCAACCCACACCCACTCACCGCTGCCGATATCATGCTGTTTGGCGGTCTCCGGGTGTATCTCCACGACAGGGTCCGGGTCAATGGTTCTCAACCAGGGTATCTGGCGGTGCTCGGAGTGAAAGTAGACCGGAGACCTGCGGCCCGTGGAAAGGATGAGCGGATACTCTTTTGCCAGGTCCGGGCGGCTTACCGGCGTCCAGGGCGGTTCCTCGTGGTGGGGCAGCGGGTCAAGACGCCAATCTTCACGCAGCGTGGAATATAGTTCGAAAAGACCGGTCGGTGTGGTGAAGCCCGGCTTGCCGTCCGGGCGCAGCAGGCCCTTTTCATGTCGGTGATAAGGAACGCTCGGATGCCCTTCGGGAGCAAGCGCCCAAACTTTTTCCTGAAGCTGTTTGTAAGACATCCCCGAAGGCTTGATAATCTCGTCGTAAAGCTCGTGGACCGTGCGCCATTTGAAATCCGGGTCGAATCGACGGGCCAGCTCGAAGTTGATCTCCACATCCGGTTTACAATCCTCGACTGAAAGGGCTTTGTTGATACTTTGAAGCGGCACCCACCAGCTACGCACACCGTCTTTCTCTAAAAAGGTAGCTGCCGGCAAAACCACATCGGCATACTGGGTGGTGGCATTGGGAAACAGGTCCACCGCCACGATAAAATCCAGTTTCTGCAAGGCTTCCCGCCAGCGCTTGGGATCCAGACCGATGTTGCCCAAAAGGTTGCAGGTTTGGATCCACAGTCCTTTGATTGGGTAAGGCTTTTCGCTGAATATCTGCTCCAACGTGAGATCAGTTTGCGTCCGCCAAACGAAACGGTTAAACGGCCCGTAGCGGTCGGCACCGATGCGGGGTTTGTCCTGCGCCTTGTCTTTGAGCTTGATGACACCTTCAGCGCCGGGCAGGGCATAGGCCACCGCATTGAAAGCCGGACGGGTAAAAACGTTGCCGCCGGGAACATCGAGATTGCCTGTGATGGCCCAAAGGGTGGCGATGGCATGGCACAGGGGTGAGATACCGGGTGTCATATCAATGGGCACCCCCCAGTGGATGGAGGCCGGTTTGCTGTTGGCGTAAAGCCGTGCGGCGGCCTGGATATCTCTGGCAGGTACTCCCGTGATCCTTTCGACCTCATCCAGAGGATATTCTTCCACCCGAGCTTGTAGACCATCCCACACCGTTTTGCATTTGATGATGGAACCATCGGCCAGGCGGACCTCAATCCAGCCGGAAAGGGCGCAAGCCGGGTTCGTTTCCGAGTAAACCACAGCCCTGGTGTCCCAGACCACCGGTGCCTCTTTCCGCCTATCCCAGGCCAGATAATTTGTTTCCGAACCGGTTGCTTTTAAATCCGACTCGCGTAAAAGCGTGCCGGTGTCTTCCCGGATTAGATGAGGGCCGTTGGTCCAGCGCTTGACCCAGCTGCGATCATAAAGCTTTTCATCCAGAACCACTCTGAGCAATCCCATGGCCAGGGCAGCATCGGCGCCCGGCCTGACTCTTAGCCAATGCTTGGCCCGCGAGGCAAAGAAGGAAAGCCGGGGATCAATGGCGATGATCTTGGTGCCTTTCTTCATGAGATCAATGATCCAGTGACCGAAAAGATTGTCCGGGCAGGTTGCAGGGATGTTATAACCCCAAATAATCATGCATTCCGGTACCTTATATCGCGGGTCGTCGTAGCGTTTTTCAAGCCATTGGCCGGCATCAAATACGCAGAAATCCCCCTGAACAGCATCAATGGCAGCAATTCTGGGACTGTAGCAGGCATTGCCGGAAAGGGCGAACATGACGTTGGGACTTCCAAAGGCATAGGCCAGCATACAAATCCAGGGTCCGATATCCCGGCCGGTACCCATGGAAAAAACGACCGATTCCGGGCCGTGCTCCTGCCGGATTTTTTTCATGCGTGCCTCAATTAAGTCGAAGGCTTCATCCCAGCTGATCTCCTCCCACTTACCTTCCCCGCGCTCACCGATTCTGCGGAGCGGCTTTCTAAGCCTGTCGGGGTTCTCGACATACTGGGTCATCGCCAATGCTCTGGCGCACAATCGTCCCTGGTTCCAGGGATGGTCGGGGTCACCTTCAATTTTAACCAATTTCCCGTCTTTGATGTGTGCCAGCACCCCACAACCGCCATGACAGCCGGGTCCGGCAGACCAGGTGGTTGTGCGTACGATGTTGCTTCCGCTATTGCTCATTTCCATTCTCCTGTCCCGTATAAAACTACGCCAAAACGGCACGGTTTCTTGATGATTAGACTGGCCGCTTCGAAGGCCTGGATTAAACAGCGAACCGCAGAATGACGAATGACGATTTTCGATTGACGAATTGAGGATGTCGCTTCGCTCTGTCCTTTTAAAAAATATGATAGAAAGAATTCCTTAATTCGTCATTTGTCATTCGCTATTCGTCATTCGTTATTCGCTTTTGTTAGCGTTTCTTTCCCGTTCAGACTGGCCGCTGTTCAGATTAAGGGCGGCGTTTATAGGAGTATTTCTGAGATCTCCCGCTCCGCAGCAGGATCGTCCCCGGGACTTCATCCCTTCTATGGGCCGCAGCATTTTTTATATTTTCTGCCACTGCCGCATGGGCAGGGCTGGTTACGCCCTGTGCGGGGTACCACCCTGTGGCGACCGGCTTCTAACCTGAGCATCCTTTGATCGGCACGGATCCGGCTTTCACGGATTCCGTCTGCAATGTCCTGCAGTTTATCCCGGGTGTGTCGTATCAGTTGTTGCCAGCCGGAACACAGCCAACTGATATTGCGCGCCTCGGAATTTCCGTAAAGGCGATTTTTCAGGCAGTCTCCCATGCAAAGATCCCGGCAGTCGCAGGTCATACAGGCCGGGTTGCAGCGGGATTTCTGATGGCCAAAGTCCTTATAAAGCGTTGAAGTCAGGGCATATCCCCATGACATATCCCTAATATTGCCGATTTTCAAGTCTTCTCTGACGAAAAAATCACACGGATAAATATCTCCATTGTATTCCACCACGAAATACTGGCAGCAATTATCTCCCAAAGTACAAATGTTGCACGAACCGTCTACGAGTTTTTGTAGAATGGAATCAAAGTAGCGGACCGAAACGGTCCGGCGGTCCCGATAATACCACAGGTCGAAAATTTCACACATAAAATCGCCCCATTGCCGGTCCGTTATGGCAAAGGGCAGAAGGTCTCCCTTTGAATCGAATTCCACACAGGGTATGTACTGATGATAGTGAAAACCCTGATCGACCAAATAGCGGTAGACCTCTTTTGCCTGCTGTACGTTGGCCCGGCTAACCAGAACCAGTATATTGAATTCAACCTGGTGGCGTACGAGGCGGTTGATCCCTTTCAAAACGGCTGCGTGGGAAGGACCCCCTCCTGCGGACCGTCTGTAGCGATCGTGCAGGTGCGCCGGACCGTCGAGGCTGCATCCGATGAGAAACCGGTAGCGGGCAAAATGCTCGGCCGCCGCATCGTCAATTAAGGTCGCATTTGTTTGGATTCCGTTTGCAATCCGGGTGCCGGCCCGGCCGTGCTTTTTTTGAAGATCGGTAATTTTGCGAAAAAAATTGACGCCCATGAGCAGCGGCTCACCGCCCTGCCAACCGAATGTGTAGACAGGCTGATCGGTGGAAAGATATCAACGGATCATTTTTTCAATTACGGTTTCAGGCATACGGTGTTTGGTGCTGTCGGGATAGAGGCGGCATTTATCAAGATAAAAGCAGTAGGTACAACGAAGATTACAGTCCGCAGACGCCGGTTTTACAAGTAAAAAGAACGGTTTCAACGTGACCGCCGACTTATTCACTGCCTTGCCCCGGTGCCGGTGTAGCTCCCTTTGTACCTGTGCGCAAAGCTCTCTCTCTTCCGCCAAATAGCCTGACCAATTCGGCTTGGTCTGCCTTGGCCTGTGCGTCTACTGCTTCAGGATCGAGATATTGGCGAAGTTCCCGCTCCAGATTTTTCAAAATTGGCGCATAGCTGGAATCATTGGCGAGATCGACGGTTTCTTCAGGATCGTTTTCAAGATCGAAGAGCTCAGGTCGTAACCCAACGTAGTAATGATATTTGAAACGGCCTTTGCGAAGCATATAAGCTCCGGAAACCGATCCAACTGCGTGGTATTCGCTCAGCACAACCCGCTCGAGATCCTCAGGCGCGCTGATCCATTCGAAAAGGGAGCGCCCGGGCAGCTTGCGCTCCTCGTCCTGAAAGGGTATGCCGAGTCCCTGCAGTATGCTCGGGTAGCAGTCAACCAGGCTGACCGGCGTGCGGCAGACTTGTCCTGCGGGCACCTGCGGACCGGCTACGATCATGGGGATTTTCGTACTTTCTTCATAGAGATTGGATTTGCCCCACAACCCCCGGGCCCCGAGATTGTCGCCATGGTCACTAGTATAAATGACACGGGTTGCTTCAGCCAGACCATAATCCTCAAGCGCATCAAGAATCAAACCGAATTGAGAATCCAGGAAACTGCATAAACCAAAGTAGGCCCTGATTGCCAATTGTCTTTCATCCTCGTCGGCAAAAAGACCTTCCTGGGACATGAAGCGCTCCTGAGCCGCGATCCAGGGATGGTGTTTGTACCCGTCGCGTGGATGGAGTTTACGGGAAGGCAGGCACTCCGGCGGGTAGCGATTTAAATATTCCCTGGGGACGACTAATGGGAAATGGGGGGCGGCAAACCCCACATACAGCATCCAGGGTCGATCTTGATTGTCCTCCTCTCCGCGTTGCTTCAACCACTCACAGGCGGCATTCGCGCATTGCCGATCAAAGAGGTTGTAGTTGGACACACCGGGACCGATTTTGTGAAACATCCGCGCTGCAGGCTCTTCCGGTAGGGGGTCGCGGATCGATCCCCACACCTGTCCAATGCCGCCGTAAAGATGCATGGTGTTAATCTGGTGGTCAAAACCGAGAGGGTCTTCCCGGCGCCGATAGTGCAGTTTGCCGATAGCGTCGACACGGTTGCCGACTTCCTGCAACCGGTGTCCCCAGCTGCGCACCTTGCCCTCGTAGCCCATGGCATTGTCCCAGTAGCGAATATCGTGGACGTAGCGACCGGTGGCAAAGCTGGCGCGCGCAGGCACACAGATCGGGCTGGGTGTGTATGCATTGGTAAAGCGGATGCCGCGTTCAGCCAAGCGATCTAATGAAGGGGTTTCAACCACAGAATGGCCGGATGCACCCATGTAGCGCGGGTCATGTTCATCAGACATAATCAACAACAGGTTCTTTCGCTGCATTTTCTCTATCCTTAGGCTGGAAACGCTCTTATGAAACTACATTTATTTAGACGGGATTTACAGGATTATCAGGATTTTTTTAGTATAGTATGGCTATATCCTGTCCATCCTGTTGATCCTGTCCAATTGTATTTCAAAGATAAGAATCCATTCCTCTTCTTTTTCGATTAAACCAACCGCTTTTCAGGTCAGCTGCCGGCTGACACCTGAACACTTCATTTTCTTGCAACATATTACCGGATAAACGAAACTAATAGCCTAATCCAGATCAAGGGTCAAAAACTCTTCACCGAATATAATTTCTCCTCTAAAGATTGCGGACATATCCGCCACTGCCTTTTCTCTGGAACCGGGCCGGGAAAGGTTCGGCCCCTGGTGGGTTATCACAAGACGCCGTACAGTTGATTGGCGAGCCATCTCGGCGGCATCCAGCGTGCCACAGAATCCGGACAGCAGTGTGGGCGACATGTTCTCCTGATGGTCCCAGACATTGACCACCAGAGTGGTGGCATCCCGGGCCAGATCTTCTATCGCGCCGTGGCGGCCGGTATCCCCTGTGATCATAAGTGATCCACCATTCCAGTCAATCCGATAGGTCAGACATTCCATCATCGGCTGCAGATGGATGGCTTTGCCGGCAGTTATCCGGCAGTACTCTGTGCTCACTTGACTGCCGGGGGTGATCTCCTCAATATCATACCTGGGCTCGGGTCGCGGCACCTTGCCACCGCGCGCGGCATAGACTTCCTGACTGGCTGGGTGTTCCACCCTGACACGCCAATCATCCACAAATGCACCCTGCGGTCCAATAAGCCGCTGCGTGATTCGTTTTGTCGGCGGCGGGCCATAGATTTTCAGCCGCGGCACATTCCCTCTCTCATGGTCCCAGCGGCACAGCAGAAAACAGGGATAGTCCGCGTTGTGATCGTAGTGGTGATGGGTAAAAAACAAATGGCTAATGTCAGTTGGCGCGAGCCCCGCCCGCCGTAACTTATAGGTGGACGCAGGTCCACAGTCGAACATCAGGTGCTCACTGCCAACTTTAAGAACCAAACAGCTGCCGAAACGATCCGGGGTCGGTGTTGGTGTGCCGTAGCCGATTAAAAATAATCGCGCTTTACTGTGGGTATTTTGGGATGGCATGGGATTTTTCCTTGGACCCAATCCGGACAAGCCGGAATTGAAGATCGAAGATTGAAAATTGAAGATTTGTGGTATTTTATCTATTTTATTTCGCTTCCACCATCTAAAAAGCAAGAATCAAATTATAGATACATAAATCTTGCTCAAACAATAAATAGGTACTATACGGAGCGGTTCCAGGTTCGTGGCTCAAAATTCAAAGTTTACTGCCGATGGAAACTGCTTATAGTATTAATCAAAAGCTAGCATACTCGTCATACCCCATCGAGTGAAACGGGTTTTTAACAAGATGAAGACACGATCCCTTTGATATGAGCTGTCTGGGTTTTTTCAACCCAGAACGTTGAACCCTGAACCACTCAACCAATATCGGATATACTAAAAAGTCAGCCTTCCAACCGCTGCAGATTGGCCACCGCCCGCCGAACGGCCTGGTTCCAGGCACCCCGAGCCTGCATGTTAACCTCGCCCTCGGCCCGCTCCTTATACAGAAATCCATAAAGCTCCCAGGCCTCGTTATTGTCCGCTTCCGTTTCGATCAGCCACTCGGCCAGCTGACACGCCAGTTTGAGCCGGCCCTGCGTTTTTAGGGTCCGGGCCCGCTCGATAACTGCTTGAGCACCGCCGGCCAGGCTGACAACCTCATTTCCCAGCTCAGCATAATCAGGTGGGAACAGTTCCGCCGGCCGGCCGGAATAATAACCGGCATAGCGCTTGAATATTCCTTTGGCAATGAAGACCGGATGGCCGTAAAGCGGTGGCAGCCATTTGGAGTTCATCAAATCTTGCGGCATATCGAGGCTGTTGACGGTTTCCTCCAGAATCATCCCCTTGTTCAAGCAGGCCACCACATGGTCCTGGATGAAATGCAGGTAACGCGCTGCCGTCAACAGGCAGTTTTGGATCTCTTCTTTGCCATAGATGACCGGACCATGGCCGGGGCAAAGGACTTCAGCCCCCTGTCCGGCCATTTCTTCCAGAGTTTGCGCATTTTCCAAAGCGAAACGCTGCATCTTATAGGGATTGCCCACATTCGGCGCGGTCCACTGAAACAGATCACCGCAGCACAATACTTTACGTTCCGGATTGTAGACCCAAATCGAATCCTCGGTGTGACCGCTGCCGAAGACGATCAGAAAACTCTGATCGTTGAGCGCGATTTCCAGGCGATCTGTCAACTCAACGTTGGCGTATATAAATTCTTCTTTGAAATCCATGTCGATCTGGAACTGCTTCTTGTCCGTTCCGCTGCGATGGGCTTCCATCAGTTTGTTTTTGTCGATCCGGGCGCGAAGATTGCGATGGGCGATGACATTGGGGCGTTGATAACCGCGCTGGAGGTTATCCTGGACATAGTGCCAAGTTCCCAAACAGTGATCTACATGGCCATGGGTGATGGCGATGGAATCAATGGGCAGATAAAGACAATCGAATGCGCAAGGCTGTAGAAGTGCCAGACACCGGGGGCGACTTCTTCATGTGGCCCGATGTAGAAATAGGCGGCATCCTCCTTGGACAGCCCCGGATGGTGGCCGTATTGCAGTACGATCCTCTCCAGATGTTGCTTAAGAATTTCCATTGTCTTCACGACGCACATCCTCCATTTTCTTCTCCAGTGATTGTTTGGATTTCTTGCCGGAGCGGCTGATGACCCTTAAAACGAACACCACGGTTAAAATAATAAAAACCAGGGCAATCGGACGTTGAAATAGAATAAAAATATTGTTTCTGGACATGATCAGGGTCTGTTGCAACGACATTTCGAACATGGGACCCAGGACGAATCCAATAATAAACGTGACGAACGAGAACTCGAGCTTCTTCATGAAATACCCGAGAACAGCGAAAGCGATCATCACACCGACCGCAAAAAGACTGCTATCTGCGATGTAGGCTCCGGTTATACAGATGAATATGATTACCGGATAAATAATATTGCGAGGTATGGACAGGACTCTGACAAAGACCCGCAGACCGATGGCGCCGATAAAAAGATTAAAGACATTGCCGACCAGCATGCCGCCGTAGATTCCATATATCAACCGGCCGTGTTCTTCGAACATCAAAGGCCCCGGAGTGACCCCGTGGATAATAAAAGCACCGATTAGCATGGCCGAGGCCACATTGCCGGGTATGCCCAGCGTAAAAAGCGGGATCAGGTTCGAGCCGATCACCGCGTTGTTGGCGGCCTCCGCTGCGGCGATGCCTTCTATGTTGCCTTTTCCAAAACTTTCCGGGTCTTTGCTGGCTCTCTTGGCAGCCCCGTATCCGAGAAAGGAGGCGATGACCGCGCCGAGTCCGGGCAGAGCACCCATGGCAGTACCGATCAGGCTGGAACGTAGCAGGGTCCGCCAGACGCCCCGGAACTCGCCCAAAGATATTCTGCGATCTTCTCTCTTTTGATCTTTGTCCAATTGATGTATGTCAGCGCCCTCTTTGCTGCGTTCCTCCAGCTGCACCAGGACTTCGGAAAGGGCCAGGGTGCCGATCCCCAGTGCCATCAGGGATATGCCGTTTTCCAAATCCCACAAACCAAAGGTCAGTCGAGGAGTGGCCGTATTCGGATCCATCCCCACCGAAGCAAAAAAAATGCCCAGACCGGCGCCGATCAAACCCTTGACCAGTTGTTTGGCCTCCAGACCGGCAATGATGGTCAGGGCAAAAATGATCACTGCCAGAATCTCAGGCGGTCCCATTTTCAGGGCCACGATCGCGATGGGCGCTGCAACCATTATAAGGACAAAATCTGAGAAGGTGTCACCGAAAACCGAGGCGTACAAGGCCATCTTCAGCGCCTTTTCCCCTTTGCCCTGTTTGGCCAAAGGATGTCCATCGTAGCAGGTAGCCGCTGCCTCAGGTGTTCCCGGCGTGTTGAGCAAAATGGCGGCAATAGAACCACCGTAGGTGCCGCCCTTGTTGATACCGACTAGAAATGCGATGGCCGCCAGGGGAGACATATAGTATGTCATTGGAACCGCCAGGGCGATTGCCATGGGCCCGTTCAGTCCGGGGACGGCACCGACGAACACGCCCATGGCAATGCCCAGAAATATGAACAAAATGTTCGTCAGGGTGAAGGTGTCCAGAAATCCAGCCAGAATGACGTCCATTATTTTACCCTCCAACTTCGGGCTCACTCAAAACTAACTTCACATTTTATTCGCCGATGCATCCCGCCTGGCGGCGTTGCGAAAGCTCGGAATAGCCAGATATTCCTGCGTTTTCGCGCCTTGCCAGACGGGCGCCTCAACGCCTAAAATTTTGAATTTATTCGTGAACCCTAAGGCAATGGTATTCTCAATCCATACCAGAGCGCTGCATAGACCAGGCAGGGAATCGGTACTGAAACAAAAATGATGGTCAACGGTTTTCTCTGGCCGCAAACGACCATCAGTCCGGCCAGTATAAGAATGCCGCCGGGAATAAAGTGTAAAAACTTTATCGCCGCCAATCCGGCAAACAGCAAGGCGGTAAAGCCGGCAATATGCAGCCATTGAAAACGCTTTATGGGAGATGGCGTATCTGTTTCATTTTTCTTTCTAGCAAGCAGGCGCTGGATGAGCAGGATGCCGGCCATCACCGTAACAACCGCCATGGCCGCTGTGGGTACGGTAGCCGGGGGTACGCCGTACTCCTCACCCGGGTATGTCTGGGCCGGAATGATGATAAAAATCATCACCAACCCGGTTACCAGTAGGAAAATTGCGGCGACAATATCCGCTTTTTTCATGACCACCTCCTTATTACCGAACTGATCGGTTTAACCTTGGTATTAGCAAATGCCGCCCGGCCATGGGTCAGACATTCTCGCTATTTCAGGAACTCAGCCATGGCCTTGAAATCCTTGGCCATTGTCTTGATCTTAGAGGACAGGTCTCCAGGTCCGAGAAAAAGTGCGGGGAAATGGAGCTTGTTTTGCATGAGATCCTGATACTCTGGGCTCTGGACCGCCTGGCCGAAAGCCTTGCCCAGTTTTTGGGTGATATCATCCGGTAATCCTTTGGGTCCGGCAACGACATTGTAGTTTTCCAGGGCAACATCGTAGCCTTCTTCTTTTAAAGTCGGGACGTCCGGGGTTCCAATCAACCGCTCCTGGCCGTGGGCCACCAGAACGACCATCTTGCCGGCTTTCACATATTGATAGTGGATACCGCCACTGAAACCAAAGTCGACATGATTGCCGAGGACCTGGGTCATGATGGCGGCACCGCCTTTGGTGGGCACCATGTTGAATTCGACACCTTCTTTTTTGGCAATGTATCTGAGAACCTGTTTGTCATACGGTGTCATCACCGCAACGTTAAGGGGGCCTTGTTTTTTAGCGTAGGCGATCAGTCCCTTCCAGTCGCTCCAGCCTTTGTCCGGCAGTGAGACGAAGGCTTCCTGAAACTTACCCACAGCGCTGATGTAGGTAAAGTCGTCCTCAGTATACTTGACTTTGGTCATGTACGGCCAGGCAGCGTACGTCAGGGCCACGCTAAAGCACAGGGTATAGCCGTCCGGCTTGGCCCGCAGTGTTTCTTTGGCGGCAATAGCCCCTCCCCCTCCGGGTTTGTTGACTACCACCACCGGTTGGCCGAGGATGTCTCCGGCTTTTTGTGAAAGTAGCCGGGCCATCGTGTCCACACTTCCGCCGGCTTTAAAGCCAACCAGAATTTTTACCGGTCGATCCGGGTATTCAGCCCAGGATGGGACCGAAGAAGCTAAAAACAGCACCAGACAGATTGCCAATGTGTAAGAAATGGTTTTTCCTTTTTTCATGCCAGCCTCCTTTTGTTACGTGTTCTCAAATTAAACCCCAACGTTAGGATAAACCTAAGATGTCGTTATCCCGGCCAATCGATAGGCCCCATCAGGATGCGAAGTATCTCCGCCCATTCCGCGACGGACGATCTCCGTAAAATAAATTTCATCCCATTCGACATTGGCCAGGTTGACTTCGGTTCCGTAATGTCGCACCAGCCAACGACACACCCGGTGTTTGTAATCCCTGGTCACATCCGGCAGGACGATTACCGGAAGCTCGAACATCAGTTTTTTTTCAGGTACCCGCCGGGTCAGGGCATCGATGACGTTCTGCCGGATCTCACCATGGAACAACTCGTGCGCCTCCAAAAGCACGAGGGTGGCTCCGGCTTCCAGCCCGTAGGCCTACAGCCCGGAGGGAGGGCCCGGCTTTGGTCCACCCCGGAGGGCTTGTGCTTTAACCCCAACGGAATAGTGGAATGATGGAATGGTGGAAGACTGGGTATGAAAAGCGGAAAAAAGTCTATTCTACTGTAGATACCCGGGTCCAGAGGGCCCGGCACTGGTTCTTCCCTGAAAGGGAGTGTTGGTTTTATGACATCTAAGTGCTTAAAGTGACCTAAAATGAGCTAAAGTGCCTAAAGTTAAGGAATTCTATCTTTTTCTATATTATTTTCAAGGCACAGAGAGCACTGAGATGTTATTTTTTCGTTTGCCGGGAGACGGCGGCAAACGAAAAGCATCAGCTTTATCGGCTATTGGTTCTTGCGATTTCAAAGGTTGGGCATTTTCAACCAGCGGATATACGTTTTTACCCATCATCGTCTCCCGATGGACAAAACAAAAATAATCTCTGTGTCCTCAGTGTCTCTGTGGTGAAAAATATTGTTATTAATACGCCACCACAATTGCGAATGAGGCACTAAGGAGTATATCTTCCTACTTCACTGCAACTTCGCAGCTCCAGAACCGAATTCCATATTCGCGCGCACGCGCTGAAGTTCCGATCTCAGCCAGGCAGCGACGACGACCATCTCTGCTATGGCGGTTGCCAGTTTGATCCACCAGACGGATTAATACCAATCCGGCAAAGAGGACATTATCCAGCGCTGCGCCGATGAGACAGGGATAGGTTTTTCCCAATCCCTGAAAGGCCGTTGTAGCAACCATGATGGTTCCCACCGCGACGTATCCCAAGGAAAAAATCGATAGGTAAATCACCCCGAAATGAATAACATCGGGGTCGTTGCTGAATATGCCGATTAAATCCTCAGGGAATAATCGGGAAATAACGGTGCAGCATATCATAAACACCATGGAAATCGCCCATGCACGCCACAACGTGCCTGTAATTCGAGAATATCGGTTTGCACCGAAGTTCTGGCCGATGATCGCCGCCATGGCCGATGCCAGGGCGATCACCGGTATGTAAATGGCCTGTAAAATGCGGAAGCCGATGCCGATCGACGCCAGTGCGGCAGTTCCATAGATGCTGATGACACGGTAGGTGATCAGTAAATTAACCGCCAGTAAAAAGTGATTCATGCCTGATGGAATTCCGATAGAAAGGCTCTTGCCCGCAACTCTCCGGTTCAGCCGCCAGGGACCTTTTAGATCAATATGAGCACCTTTGATAAAAATAAAATACGCGTAAATGCCCAGGGCATAAATTTGAGAAACTAAGGAGGCAATCGCCGCACCGCGCACGCCCATGGCGGGCAGACCCAGCCAGCCGAAAATCAGGATGGGATCCAGTATGATATTAAGAATATTTGCCTGAAGCAGGATGATCATGGGAGTTTTGGTATTCCCCATCCCTCTTAAGCAATTTCCGATGACATACAGCAAAAGCATGAAGAAAAATGAGATGGAAAAAACCTGAAAGTATTGGATCCCCCATTGCAGGGATTTTCCGGTTCCACCAAAAAATTTGATATAGGAAGGCGCGATCAGCAATCCGGTCACGGTTTCAAGAATGCCGATAATCAGTGCCATCAGAATACTTTGTTTAAAGACCTGCGCTGCCTGGCCATAATCTTTTCGCCCGAATGCCTGGGCGATTAAGGCCATACCGCCGGTTCCCAGAACAGTGGCCAACCCCAAATGGATGAAAAACGCATTGCTCGAAATGGAAAGTGCGGCGACGGCATGCGGGCCCAAGCGCCCCACAAAATACAGATCGACCATCAGATAGATGGTAAACATCACCATGCTGATGGTGACCGGTACGGCCAGGCTAATCAATTATTGCGTTTTGTTGCAATTTTTGTTTTTGATTTAGTCAACTTATCCTGTCTGTTTTCTAAAATGGAGATCTGCAACATAACATCCGAATAGCGAAATCTGAAATACGAAACAATATTCAACCTAAAATGTAAAAAAGAGCAAGATTCGGGTGGCACTTAATTTTGAGTTGACCTATATTAGAACCCAACCCGGACAAGCCGGAATTGAAAATCGAAGATTTGTGGTATTCTATCTATTTTATTTCGCCTCCATCATCAAAAAAGAAAGAATCAGATTATAGATACATAAATATAGCGCAAACATGATTTGATTTTAATAAATTAGGTACTAGGCTGTTTCCGAGACTGCGCTCGGAAAAATGGTCCCTGCGGGGCAGTAGGAGCACTGTTTATTTAGCGACGCAAAGTATAGGTGTCAGGTGTCAGGTTTCGGGTGTCAGGAAGGCGAATCGCTAAATCCTGACACCCGAAACCTTGTATGAAATCATCATTTAGCTAGGGCCCCGTACGAGACTCTGTGAGGCCCAACAGCGAATCTTAGCATATCGAATGACGATTTACGATTGACGAATTGTGGATGTCGCTTCGCTCTGCTCTTTTAAATAATAAAATAGAAAGAATTCCTGCTGGGCTGACACCCCTGGCCCAGACCTAACTTTATATGAACCTGGAAGATAAGACATTATTGGGATCTCCTACAGTGAGCAGTAATAATCGTAATATCGCACCAGGGCGGGCTGACACCTTCAGTTTCTGACAACATGTTGTCAAATAAAACCCGATAAGGGCCTAAAAGGAGCCGATAATGCAATCTTTATCCCATGCCAACGCTGATTATGAACGCATAGAAAAAGCGATTAAATTCATAGAAAACAACTTTTCATCTCAACCGAGCCTGAAAGACATTGCCGCCCATATCGGTTTAAGCGAATACCATTTTCAACGCCTGTTCAGCCGCTGGGTCGGCATAAGCCCCAAGCGATTTCTACAATTTTTGACCAAAGAATATGCGAAGCAACTGCTTGAAAATTCAGTTAATCTTCTCGATGTAACTTATGAGGCCGGTCTGACCAGTCCCGGTCGCCTTCACGATTTATTCGTCACCTGTGAGGCCGTCACCCCGGGAGAGTTCAAAAACAAGGGAGAAGGGCTTACCATCACATATGGATTTCACGCCAGCCCTTTTGGCGAATGCATGCTGGCGACAACCGATCGAGGAATTTGCGGCTTTAATTTTGTTAAGAACGGAAAACAAAACCACGTTTTTTCGAAATTGAAATATTCCTGGAAGAACGCGGAACTGGTTGAAGATCCGGACGTATCCCGGGCCCTCGTCAACGAAATCTTTAATCCAGCCTTCACCAATGATTCTGTGCCGCTGCACCTGATTTTAAACGGCACCAATTTCCAAATAAAAGTCTGGGAAGCGTTGATCAAAATTCCCTTTGGAGCGATGGTTTCATATGAAGATGTCGCGGTTCAAATCGGTCTGCCCAAAGCCACCCGGGCGGTGGGCACGGCTGTCGGCCATAATCCGATATCGTATATCATTCCCTGTCACCGGGTTATTCGTCCTAAATTGTGCCGACATCCCGCCATTTGTTCTGGCCTTCGATCAACTGCTCGACTTCAACAACTTTATTTTCATACATCGTAATTGTCCCCTTTTTTGCTGTAAAACTCAGCCGGATTTAACTCTTCTGAACCAAGATAATCATTTTGTACCAGGAAGGAACGAACTTCGGTGCACAGATCACATTTATTCAGGTAGAGATCCTTTTGTGGACTAAATCCACCACTATCTTCAGCCATTTTGATCAGTCCCCGAATTCCGTGACGATAAAGGAAAGTTAAGATGGGGTAGGTTTCATCGGAAAGCGGCTTTGCCAGGTCTTCGATCGAGATGGACAATCCGGAACAAAGGCCGGGAATGTAGTTGCCGAAAAGATCGATATGAAAATGGCCGGTATCTGAGAGTTCACCACAACAGTTACCGCTGGATTCTTCCAGTATTTGCTGAAAAGTCTTTAGTCCCAGCAGAGGCCGATACGTTTCAAGGGCGCGCCCGCCCAAATGAATCCAGTACCGTTTTAATACCTGTAAAAGGTAGTCTCGGCCGAATATTTCATAATATTCTTCCAGAGAGTGCGTTTGTGCGGGATCAAATCGCGAGAGATCGGAAACAAAATCAGTCACCCACGGAAAAATACCGACCCGAGCACGTTGGGCTGCCTCTATCACACCCTTAACCTTGAAAAAGGGAATTGACTCATTGTGAAACGGGCTGATGGAGATCAGCAAAGTATTGAGGCTATGTTTGCGTAGCCGCAGCAAAAGATCCGTTGCGGAATCAGGATCCTTAAACCATGAGGAGTTGGTTTCCACATAGTCCACAGATACCCCCAGATCATCGGCAATATCAAGTACCGTCGCCAACTTATCAGGACGCAACAACGGCTCGCCACCGCCTATGTGCACGGATCGGCATCCCAGAGAGCGAATTGTCATGAGATTTTTCTCAGCCGTATCAGGATCAATATACCGTTTTTCCCACTGGGGACTGCAATTATACAGGCAGTGTTTGCAGCTGGATGTACAAAAATAGTTGGTAATCAGTCCGCCGGACCTCAAACGCTGGATATTAAATTCAGCCTTCGTTTGTTTTTCATCGCTGGACAAGTAAACTTTTTTCCTCCAATGATACTATCATGGTTATTTGTTAATCGTTATTAGACAATGATGATCGCTTTATACTATTAACCAATAACTAATAACAGTTAACTTCCAGTCAGGCGAGAGCTTCCTTGATCCTGGCCATGGCTTCTTCTACCTTGTCGTATTCATTGAACGCACTGATGCGAATATATCCTTCACCACATTTTCCAAAACCAACGCCCGGGGTACAGACAACGGCGGCTTTTTCGAGTAAAAGATCAAAAAATTTCCATGAACCCGATCGGCCGTTTACCCATATATAGGGCGAGTTTTCTCCACCGATACAGTCAAATCCAAGCGATGTCATTTCCCGGCGAATGAGGGTGGCATTTTTCAAGTAATAGTCGATCAAAGTCTTGGTTTGTAGTTTGCCTTCTTCGCTGTAGACTGCCTCAGCCGCTCGTTGCACCGGATAGGAAACACCGTTAAACTTGGTCGAATGGCGGCGATACCAGAGGGCGTGCAGGGATTGTTTCTCGCCGTGACCCGAATACGCGGCACAGGATTTCGGAACCACCGTATAAGCACAGCGGGTGCCGGTGAAGCCGGCTGTTTTTGAGAAACTTCGGAATTCGATGGCCACCTCGCGCGAACCTTCGATCTCGTAAATCGATTTGGGCAACTCCTCATTACGGATAAAGGACACATAGGCCGCATCATATAATATCAAGGCTTGGTTGTCTCTGGCGAAATCCACCCATTTTTTTAAGGCGGATTTCGTGATGGTGGCACCGGAAGGGTTGTTTGGATAACATAAATAAATCAGATCGACTTTCTCTTGCGGCAGATCCGGAATAAAACCGTTTTCCTGTTTGCCCTCCAGATAAACGATACCATCGTAGCGACCCTGGTTATAGGATCCGGTTCTGCCGGCCATGACATTGGTATCGACATACACCGGATAAACCGGATCGGGAATGGCAATCTTAATATGCGTAGCAAATATTTCCTGGATATTTCCGTTGTCACATTTGGCGCCGTCGCTGACAAATATTTCATCCGCGGAAATATCGATGCCATGGGACTGGAAATCATTCTTGACTATTTTTTCCCTTAAGAACGGATATCCCTGCTCGGGTCCGTATCCCCGGAAGGTTTTGCCATGCGCCATTTCATCTACCGCCAGGTGAAAGGCCTGAATGCAGGCTTGGGGAAGTGGCCGAGTGACATCGCCAATTCCCAGTTTTATCACTTCCCTGTCGGGATGCGCCGCCTGAAAGGCGGCAGTTCGGTTTTTTATTTCCGCAAACAAATACGACGCCTGAAGCTTAAGATAATTTTCATTGATTTTAATCATGATTCACCCCTGATAAATTCATCATCGATCGGAAATTGTGCCGTTTCCTTGTAAGTGGACATTACGATGGCGGTCTTTGTCAGCTGAACGCCGTTGATGGATTTGATGGTTTCACGGATTAAACGTCCGATTTCTTCGGTATCTGAACCGCGCAGTTTTACTAAAAACGCATCTTCTCCGGCGGCATAATGTACTTCCTGGACTTGGGGACGGCGCGCCAGTTTCTTCCCGACCTCAATTTCATCGGCATTTTCATCTGTTTTTACCGTTATAAAAGCGATCAGACCTTTGTCAAAAAATTTCGGATTCAGCCGAACCTCATAGCCTTCAATGATACCCTGCTTTTCAAGTTTACGGATTCGTTCTAAAACCGC
>CALZJV010000156.1 GCA_945787595.1 uncultured Desulfobacterales bacterium
TCCATCGCCCAGGCCAAATACCAGGACGCGCGAACCGCCGTTCTCAATACCGCGGCGGAACGAGCCATCGTCGAGGACCAATTGCGGCACAGCCGGATTGCGACCCCATTTAGCGGTATCGTCTCCCGCAAAATAGCCGAAGAAGGCGAGATCGTGGGGCCGGGGGTGCCTGTCGCCGTTTTAACCCAGATGGATCCAATCCTCGTTAAGGCCGCCGTGCCCGATAATTTCCTGTCCAAGGCCAGAATCGATCAACCGGTAAAGGTAAAGGTGGACAGTCATCCCCAAAAGCAATTTTTGGGTTTTGTTCGACGCCTGGCCACCGTCGCCGACCCCCTCTCAAGAACATTTGAAATCGAAATCCGTCTGGACAACCCGCATGAGATTTTGCGGCCGGGCCTTATCGCCAAGGTGGAAATCCGGCATCAGGAAGAAAACATCGGAATATATATTCCCCTGGATGCGGTGGTGGGGTTCGGGACGCGGCCGGTAGTTTTTGTCGTCAATGGACAAAAGGCCGAAAAAAGGGACATCCGAACCGGCGACATCTTCGCCGATCGAATCGAAGTCCTGGAGGGGCTCGATGCAGGTGAGCTTCTGGTCGTGGCCGGCCATGAATTTCTAAAAAATCGACAGCCGCTGGTCTTGGACCGGGGAGTCTCCATCGCCGATGCAACTGATTCCTCAAACCATCGATAAATTCAGATTAACCGTGCTCGGTGTACTGCTGCTGTTGATTCTGGGCAGCATCAGCTATACGATCATACCGCGCCGCGAAGATCCTTTGATCGCCGTTCCCGGTGCAACGGTCATGGTCCATTACCCGGGTTCGGGAGCCAGGGACATCGAACGTTTCATCAGCCGCCCGCTGGAAGAAAAGATCAACGAGATCGAAGCGGTGGACAAAATCACCTCGACCTCCTCACAGGGTACGGCCGTCATTTCGATTGAGTTCGACTATGACACGGATATGGCCCAAAACATGCAGACCCTGCGGGAAAAAGTCCGGGAAGCGGAAAAAGAGCTGCCGGAGGAAGCCCTGGCTCCTGAAATCGAGCGCTGGAAAACCGAAACCGTGTCCCTGGTGATCAACCTGAGCGGTCCTTTCAGCTACAGGGATCTTTATCGTTTTGCAAAATATATCAAACGCGATCTGGAAAAAATTAAAGACATCATGACCCTTGAAATCGAGGGGGACCAAAAACGACAGGTCCATGTGGAGGTAGACCAGGGTCGACTTTCCCAATACCTTATTTCCCTCGATGAGCTGATTCATCAGATCCGGGCTGAAAACATCAGCCTGCCGGGCGGGCACATGGATATCAGCCGGCGCGGCTACTTGATTCGAACCGACGAAGAGTTCCAGGGGCCCCTGGAAATCGGTGAAACCATCGTAGGATCCTTTGCCGACCGTCCGGTCTTTTTAAAGGATCTCGCCCGCATCAAGGATACCTATGAACGTCCGGAATTTATGGTACGCTTTAACGGGAAACCCGGCCTAAACCTGCTCATCACCCAAAAACCGCAAGCCGACCTGCAAGCCGCGTCCGGACAGATCCGCGATCGTTTGGAACGATTATCCGTCAAGCTGCCGTCGGATCTGAAGGTCAATGTTTTTTCGGATCAGGCGCTTTCGGTCTCCCAAAGGCTCAAAGACTTTCGCCAAAACCTGATTATGGGGGCTGTTATCGTCGTGCTGGTCACCCTGGTATTGATGGACACCCGCATGGCGTTGATTATCGCCCTTATTTTACCTCTTTCCATTGGCTTTGCCCTGATTATGCTCTATCAGTTCGGGCATTCCCTGAACCAGATTACCCTGGCGGCCATGGTCATCGTTCTGGGAATGCTGGTGGACAATGGTATTGTTGTGGTGGAAAACATTCAACGCCATCTCGGCCTGGGCAAGCAAAGGCTGCGCGCCGCACTGGATGGAAGCCGGGAGGTCATGGGCGCCATCATCGCCTCCACCCTGACCACCGTCTTGGCTTTCACCCCCCTTCTGTTCATGGCCGGAGATACCGGACAATTCATCCGTGGCATTCCCCTGACGATCATTTTCGCGCTCTGCGGTTCTTTGATGGTGGCGATATTCGTATCGCCGCTTATGAGCCACCGCTTTTTAAAATCCCACCCCCGCAAGGCCAAACAGGAAAGCATGATTATCCGCTCCTATCTGTGGCTGCTGGGAAAAGCGCTCAACCATAAATTCATCGCTTTAAGTGTGGCACTGGCTGCTGTCATCGGATCGCTGGCCTTCATTCCAAGGCTGGGGCTCCAGTTTTTCCCCAAAGCCGAAAAGAATATCTTCATCATCGAAGCGGCTTTGCCCCAGGGTACCAACATCGATACCACCTTGAAGGTCTCGCGACGCATCGAAAAAATTCTCTTAAGTCAAAAAGAGATCTCCAATATCATGAGCCATGTGGGCGGCAACGGCCCCCGAATTTATTATAATATCAACCCCTTTAGAACGCGTGAACCCAACAAAGCCCAGTTCTTCGTTATGGTCGATGATGCTGGTGAAAAAGCTTCAACCACAAGGGTCATCAAAAATGTGAGACCGCTTCTGCAGGGTATCGCCGGTGTGCGCATCGAATTAAAGGAGCTTGAACAGGGCCCGCCCGTGGGTGCCCCCATTGCCATTAAAATCAAAGGTGACGATCTGGACGTCCTGCGCCGGATCGCCACTCAGTACCGCCAAGTGCTCGAATCGATTCCCGGTGCAGTGGACGTTATCGATGATGCCTCTGAAACTTCGCCTCAGATATCCATCCATATCGATTCGGCCAAAGCCCGCCTGCTGGGCATAACCAACGCGGCCATCGCCCAAACCCTGCGGACGGCAGTTTACGGGACCACGGCCGTCAGTTTCCGTCAGATTGATGAAGAAATCGACGTGGTGGTTTCGTTGACAGAAAAATCAAGAAACGATTTAGAGACCTTTAATGAAATCTATCTCAAATCGATGGGTGGATTCAAAACCCTGTTCAAACAGGTGGCCGATATCCGTCTTTTCTCCGACATCGGCAGCATCAACCGTGAACGGTTGACCCGCACGGTGACCGTTCGCAGCGATGTGCAGGGTAAACTGGCCCAGGAAGTTGTCGATGCGTTCCGCCTAAAAGCCCGCGCGCTGCCCCTGCCTCCCGGCTATCTGGTGGAATTCGAAGGCGAAACCAAAGAAAGAACCAAATCGTTTGTCAGCCTCGGATGGGCCATGATTGCCGCCTTCATGCTCGTTTATATCGTACTCGTGGCCCAGTTCAACTCTTACAAACAACCGTTCACCATTGCCCTGTCGCTTCCCTTTGGAATGGTCGGCGCCGTGATCGGGCTGTGGATTACCGGTTATCCATTCGGCTTCATGGCCTTTCTGGGGGTTGTCAGCCTGACGGGTATTGTCGTCAATGACGCTATCGTGCTGATCGACTTCATCAACGTGTTGCGCGGGGGAGGCCAGGATCTGCGGACAGCGGTCACCGAAGCGGTGCGGCTCCGCTTCCGGCCGGTCATGTTGACCACCATTTCAACGGTGGGCGGGCTGCTGCCATTGGCAATCAGAGGAGGAAGCTTATGGGGTCCCATGGGAAACGTGATTATCTTCGGGTTGTCCATGGCCACCCTCCTGACGCTGCTTATGATCCCGTTGATGTATGAGCTTCTGGAGGGAAGGTGCGATTAATATAGGGGACATACTACAATCCACAGGCCGCATTATAATCGCATTTTTCTCCGGCTGATCGATGGGATCACCCCATGCGCAGGGAATGGGGACTGTGCAAAGCACCCATCGGTATCATCCGGCGGTCTTATCGCGAGAGAGTAAGAATCGCATAGCTGCATACCGTCGCGCGGGTGGCGTTACAGGTTCTGTTTAGGAATCAAAGGACGGCCGAAAATCAGCCATTTCACATAACAACTGCCCCACTACGATAAACGCCGAAGGGAGCAATGCTTCGCTCAATTAGGATGAAAACTTCAGGCTGGCAACGACTCGTTTGAAGGTTTCAAGCTCCTTTGCATAGTAATGCCGCTTGCTGGCGTTATAGCGGATGCCGTAAAAATAATCGCCACTCAAAAAACCATAGTAGATGCTTTTATATTTCAGGCCGTCTTTGTTATTGAAGGTAAATATCGCTTTAAAACCCGAGTGGCCGTTTATTTTTTGGGGAACATTCGAAATCACGTTTAATTTCAAATTGTTCTGGTTAGAACCGATATTGTCGAGGATAACCTCGGCCAATTCCTGCGGCAGCATGCCCCGGCGGAATTTCTTTTTGGTGTGTTTAAAGGTGTCATCAACGAATATCTTTTCTATCAGGATGAATTCAAGCATCACCCCATCTCTGGTAATCAGCAAATAATCGTTTGAATTCAAGCGCATCCATCCGTCAGGCAACTCAAC
This sequence comes from uncultured Desulfobacterales bacterium, assembly GCA_945787595.1. The sequence continues at coordinate 4,409 of CALZJV010000156.1, forward strand.
GACAACATTCTGAGCCGGCGCCGAATAAAGCCCACCGGTTCTGATCCACGGCACGCAGCCGGCTACAAACACTAGGATCACGCATATCAATAGGGATCGTTTCATCTGGACCTCCTCATTTACACTGGTTGATATATTCTTTTACATAGGCTCGATCGGCAGCCTGCGGCAACATGGTCAGGTATGATCGAAAAGCTTTCCCGGCTTTAGATTTTTGCCCCTGTTTGAAATAAAGAAGCCCGATGCCCTTGTAAGCCTGTGGATAGGAGCTGTTGAGGGCGATGGCCTTACGATAATATTCTTTGGCCTTTTTGAAATCCTCGGTATTCCCCTTCTGACGGTAAATCTCACCGAGCAGATAGTGACCTTGCGAGCTTTTCGGGTAGATCGCAAGATACTTTTCAGCTCCCCGCGCGGCACTCTGAAAGCGTCCGGCCTTGAGGTCTAGAAAAGCGTTATCGAAGATCAGTTTTGCAATCCTGCGGCGAAATACTTTGGCGTTGGTGAAACCGTTCTGACTGTTTTTATTGGATTCCAAAAAATTATGATAATTATCAATACGGTCCTGAAGCCGAGGATGGCTCCCGAAAAAGAACGGCTCCTCCGCCTTTTCCTCTTCAAGCTCATCTTTGATATGGCGAAACAGTTTGGGTGCTTCACGGGGATCGTAGCCGGCATCCATCATCAGCCGAAGCCCGACCATGTCGGCTTCGGACTCCAGCTCCCGGGAATAGCCGGATACCGCCGCCATCGTACCGATTTCTCCCAGGGCACTGGCAAGATCGCCGATGGCCGGCAGCCCTCCCAGGGTAGCCTGCATCGATGCGAAGACCGCGGTCCGGTTCTGTAATCTTCGGAACTGCCTCACCTGATGGCGATGGGTGGCGTGGGTCATCTCATGGGCCAGCAACGTTGCCAGCTGGGCCTCGTTATCCATCCTGGCCAAAATGCCACTGTGGATATAAATGACGCCGTTGGGGTAGGCAAAGGCATTACTGTAAGGGTTTTGCAAAACCCGGATCTCGAACGGAATTCGTTCGTAGACCTCAGGCGGCTGAAGCTTTTTACCGATTTCGTTGAGATAAGCCGTCAATTTCTCATCCGGGTACTCCAGCCCGCTTTCAGAGAGCGATTCCTGTTCTTCTTGAGAGCGATACCAGATACGGGTTTCGTCTTCTTCAAAAGCAAATTCACCGGATGTAACAGGTGGAAGATTTGTAGAAACGCAGCCGTATAGGCCTAAAACCAAGATCATTCCAATAATGACGTATCTCATTTTCCACCTCCGGGATAGTCGCTTAAAAGCTCTTTGACAAAGACCTGGGTGCTTTCGGGTTCACGCAAATCATAACTCCCGGCATGGGCTTTGGTTCTGAACCAGAGAACGGACCCGCTGGTATCGGTCAAGCCGATCACCATCGTGGTCATTCCCGCCTGACTCCCTTGGCCGAAAGGATTGATGGTCTGGATAACCTGCAGGGCCTTTCTACCCTTGGTTGATATTTCATCCGTCCCGTATACAATCAGCAAACCATCCGCTTGGTATTTTTTCAGCAGCTTTGCCACCGAGCCGATGGAGTAGTCGAAATTTTGAATTCTTTCGGGGAACAGATTGGGATTTTGCCCGTAAAAAAAGGTGTGATTGTAGATGCTATAAGCCACCGCCCGATAAAGCGCGTTGATTTCTTCAATTTCCTTCTTGTTTTTTTTGCTGAGCTTCAAACTGCTGAGGTAGACGCCCTTTTCTTTGAAGGTCCCTTGCAGGGATTTCTCAATATTTTGTCTTCCGGTCGAACACCAATCATCGCGCTTTTCCTTCACCCCGCCGGCGCTGAGCTCATAGATCTCAACCTTCGGAGACAGCAGTACGATCTTTTTAATGTCGGCAGCACGCGTTTCCAGCTCGGGTACGTTGCTCTTGATCGCCGGCAGACAGCCGCTGATCACAAAGACCAGTAAAAACAGTGAAGCCAAGTAACCGATGCCTTTATTTTTCAATTTCATAGCTCCTCCCTTGGTTTAATGATGCGTGGTATATCGGCAGCTTATTGAAATTTCTTAAGCCAAAAATGGCGAAAATTGATAAGGCCGCCACTGGGATCAACATTTGGCAGATAAAAAAGTGGATTAAATAACTAAAATACTGAACCATGCCTGCCCTGCGTAGCCTGAAAGGCGAAGCAGGGAACCTTGAACCGCCAACCCTGAACCTTTTTTATTATTTACATCCCCAAACTTCCCCTGTATACTAAAAACGAATTAATTCCGCTCTTTATACCCTGACGTTGCAAAAGTCGAGGATGCTGCAGCTTCAAGGCGTCCAAGGTTGAAGCTGTAGTCGCCTACCGTCCGCCTGTGGTGGAGCAACGCAGAAGATGCAGTATCATCGGCTTTCCCTTGGGGTAAACAACAGAACGATTTATTTGCTGGTTGTACCTTTATAATTATTAGTGAAATCGACGAAGCTGACCTAATTTTGCACAAGTGCTCGATATCATAATATTTATGCTATTCTTCGTTCTGTTGTTTATGCAACGTTAGGATAAACCCTTAAGGGAGGATGAACATGGTTTATCTGAAATAATACCCCGCTCTCATCTTGAGATGTGGGGTTTTTTATTTTCCGATTTAGTTTTGCAAGGAGCGCCATAAAGTGCATTTATTATAAAAGGCAGTGACCAGCAATCAGAATCTCATCGTCAAAGGATCAAAGCAAAGCAACGAAAAGTGGTCGGGAAGCTCCGCTGTGGGTGGTAAAAAGTTGGTGCCGGCGATCAAGAGCAAGCGTGGCTCAAAGTCAGCGAACATTAATGCGTTGGGAAATAATGAGGCTTAGGAACTCAGGGCATCTCGAAACCCGGACAATTTTTCCTACTGGTTATCTGGTTTGGCGCAAGTGATATATGAGGGAGACGTCCATTGAAAACTTTTACTGCAGTCGTTGAAAAATGTCCTGATACTGGCCTATATGTTAGCTATGTTCCGGGTTTTCCTGGGGCTCACACTCAGGCTGAGACCTTGGACGAATTGAATAAGAACCTGAAAGAGGTCATCGAGATGCTGTTGGAGGACGGCGAACCCGAATTTGAAGGTGAATTCGTCGGCACACAGACCGTAGTGGTGGCTTAACTATGGGATCAGTTCCGGTTCTTAAACCAAAGGAAGTCGCGGCTATTCTTGGGCGGGTTGGCTTTCAAGTGGTTCGACAGAGGGGTTCTCACAAACAGTTCCGCCATCCCGATGGCCGAGGCACAACTGTTCCTTTTCATTCCGGTAGAGACATTTCCCCGATCTTGCTTCGCCAAATAGCGAAGGATATTGGGATCACAATAGACGAATTTTTACGATGTCGGTAATCTGAGCCCAAACAGCGGATGAACCAGCCGGGGAAGGGTCGGGGCGTTTTCCGTAGAGACTTTACATGCTTGGAGGGCTTCCGGCCCGCTGATTATCCTTTACGTTAATCGCTGGCGAGGTAAACGATGAATCGCACATCGGAACAGACGCTACGATAGATGGGTTCGACGCCTGCGGAATCATCCCATAGTCCCAGCCGGCCTAATTGCATTCGGGGTGCTTGAAGGAGTAAGGGGTCGTGTCTTGATTTGTGATTATAGAAAATCGATTAATCACTGATCAAGATTTGACACCGAATCTCTGTTTATTCACCGCAAAGGCGCAAAGAACGCAAAGGGTTAATTAATTTTTTGTTTTCCGGTGAGAGGCCCCGGAAAGGCGGGATATCCATCCGATTTTAAATATTTTAAAGGTGGGCCACCGGAAAACAAAAAGAACCAGCTTTATAAAGTAAATCTCAATGCCAGGGCAACTATATTTATAACATATGTAAAATTTAGATTATTTTCAGAAAAAGTGCTCTTTTATTCTTTGCCGTCCTTCCTGTCCGCCGGTATTTTTGGTGGGTCAACGGCAAAGAATAAGAAAAAACATCTCTGCGTCCTTCGCGTCTCTGCGGTGAACTATTACGTTCCATCTTTTCGACTTACAAATTCGCTTTGCCCCTTTATCCTCATTTAACCACTGAACCATGCCTGCCCTGCGTAGCCTGAAAGGGGAAGCAGGGAACCCTCAACCCTGAACCTTTTTTTCATTTACATCCCCAAACTTCCTCTGTATATTAAAAACGAATTAATACCGCTCCTTAAACCCTTAAGACATGCATAAATGAAAGATTCAGATGAATAAGGAAACAGAACAAAAAGATTCATCGAGTGTTGATAAGGGGTTGGTTGCAATGTTTCTCAGGATGTCACCTGATGAGCGGCTTCTTGCCAATGATAACATGGTACGTACAATTCTGGAACTCAGAAATGCCTACAGGCAGCGAAAAACCGATCGCATTAGACCTAAGCGCAATACTTGAGGGGCTTTTAGAGGCGGGCATAAAATTTATTTTAGTTGGTGGCCTTGCTGCTGTCGTGCAAGGAGCCCCCGTCACCACAATGGATGTTGATATTGTCCATAACCGATCTTCCGAAAATATATCCAAGCTGATTGCCTTTCTCAAGTCGATCGACGCAATATACCGCCGACCGGACGACGAGGTAATCAGGCCAAATGAGGGGGATATTTCGGGGATGGGCCATTTTCTCTTTACGACACGGTTAGGTCCTCTTGATGTTTTAGCTTTTATTGAGCAGGGAAGAGCTTACGAAGATCTCCTTGAACACACAGTCGAAATTGAGTTTAGAGGCCATATTATTCGGGTTCTCAATCTTAAAGCATTGGTCGAGCTCAAGAAAGCATCAAGAGATGCGAGAGACAAACAGCGGCTGATAGTATTGGAAGAAACGTTGAGACAGGTGAATGAAGAATATGGCGTTGACCTGGAGTCAAAAAGGAGCAGCGCCAAGAATGACGACATCGATCAATAAGGCGAGAGCCGCAAAAATAATTTGGAAAGGATTCTATATATTTTATTGTATCAGACAGGATAAACAGGATTACCAGGATAGAATCTACCTTCGGTGGGAAGGATAATTTCGGGATTACCAATATTTCTTTTTTTGTAATAGTTCACCGCAGAGACGCAGCCTCCGGCCTCTCCGAGCTGTAGGCTCTACGAGCCGGAAGCCATAGAGGGCCTACGCCCCGGTGGGAGAACGTAAAGGGAAAAATCTAATGCCTTCAGGAAAAGAAAACGATCGGATCGTTGATTGATATCGATAAATTAAGCAGTTACAGGCCATATATAGTTGTTGATTACAAAATCATACTTTTAGATGTCTCCTATTGCTTTCTGTTTTTTCTGTCCGCTGCGGTTTTTAGCGGATCAACGGAAAGCAATCAAATAGTTGCCCTCAGCGCCTTTTGCGTCTCTGCCTGCCCAACCTGCCCAATGAAATCTCTGTTGCCCTTATTTCATCGGGGCGAAGCCTATTTAAACCTAAGTCCGTGTGTGTCTGTGTGCGTCTGTGGCTAATTAATAAAGGTTTTTCCCTCTTTACATCCCCCAATTTCCTCTGTATACTAAAAATCAATTAATTCCGCTCCTTAAACCCTTAAGGGAAGATCACCATGGTTTACTTGGAATAATACCCCGCTCTCATTTTGAGATGTGGGGTTTTTTATTTTTCCGATTTAGTTTGCAGTGAGCGCTCCCAAATGCACTTTGTATAAATGGCAGCAATCAGCATCCCATCGTCTAAGGATCGAACCAACGCATCGAAAAGTGGACGCGAAGCTTATGTGTAGGTGGCAAAAAGTTGGTGCCGGCGACCAAGACCAAGCTTGAAACAGGGGCAAAGAGACGTTGAGCGTTGTAAAAAAATAAGGAGAAAAAGAGCATGAAATACAGTAAACTGCAAAGTCTCGGACTGCCGCCGGAGGTTTGGTCCTTGATTCAGAGAGGGTTGAATCACGCTGGCATTTATAATTGGACGTATCGAGGAAGACCAGGGCCTAAAACAAGAGCAGCTTATGAAGCTTATATCGGTGACGAGAGCGAAGAACCAAAGTGGATGGCTGTTGCAAGAAAGGAAATGGGGACCAAAGAATATCCCGGAGACGCGGATAACGATGATGTCCTTAAGTATCTCAAGAGCGTTGATACCCTCAGCGTAAGTGCCCAAAGAAATGATGAGACTCCATGGTGTAGCGCTTTTGTCAATTGGTGTATGGAAAAAGCAGGCATTAAAGGTACCGAAAACGCGGCGGCGAGGTCTTGGTTACAGTGGGGGAGCGAATTAGCCGAGCCTGAAATTGGATGTGTTGTTGTCCTGTGGAGGGGTTCCCCTACTGGATGGCAAGGTCATGTGGGTTTCTTTGTGAAAGAGACATTAACTACCGTAAGCCTATTAGGCGGTAATCAGGGTGACCAGGTCAATATTAGCAAGTACTCGAAAGATCGAGTACTTGAATATAGAAGCACCTAACAGCGTCAACTCAGACCGGCTTTTCCGCTACACTCTAAAACCGGACCTTTTCATGCTTGTCGGCATCAAGAATGAGCTGGAGGAAAGGCTTCACCGGGCGGTGGACATTTTTGCGTACAGGGAGAACATGAATAAATTCTTAAAAAAAGGATAGATGGAGAGGCTGTATATGCGTGATAAGGAACTCGTCATGGAGGTTTTGCACCAAATAGAAAAGGCTGCCGTTAAAATCATTTTCCGTTTTCAGGCCATTCACCATGTGGCCAACTTTACCGAACGCCGGCAGGGATTGATAATATGAAGATTAATCAGGGTTCAGATCTTTGTATTTGACAAATTAAATTAGCGCCATACAAAAATGGCAAATCCAAAGATCTGACCCCTATTTTTTCCCAAATAAAGATAGAGTTTCCAACATAGTATCGACTTTAAAATTAGAAAAAAAAGCTGATCAACTCTTGAAGAAGCCATATCATGGAGTCAAAGGCAATTTTATCGCCACAACAATATTGATGTTCGCCTGTTTGCATATCGAGAACGAAGAAATTAGAATGACAAAATTCCGGCCTGCCGATCCGATGGCGAATTTCAAAATAAAGGATCAAAGCTAACAAAAGCGTTGTCGTGCCGAGATAAACTCAAGTCGTTGGGATTCCCGCTTGGTGGGATGAAATTCGATAATGTTACCCAGTGGGTGAGAATCAG
>CALZJV010000157.1 GCA_945787595.1 uncultured Desulfobacterales bacterium
TTCAGGTGAAAAATGGCCGGTTGGTGTGGTCGCTCGACATATTGCGGCAGGTCATTATGGAGCGTATGACTTAGCGAAAATGATTGTTGATGGTGAACAATTGCCGGAAATCACTATGGAAGCCATCGACCAGGGAAATGCGCAACATGCAGAAAAACATGCGAATTGCACAAAAGATGAGGTGTTGGGTATTTTGCGAGAAAAAGGTTCATCGATTGCTGAGTATGTCGCTGGTTTAGACGACGCGGATTTAGACCGTACTTCCAATCTGGCTTTGGTCGGGGGGACTATCTCTGCGCAGCAATTTCTTGAAAACATAATTATTCATTCGGGAACCGAACACCTCACGAATATGAAGAGCGCCGCCGGTATCTAAGTATCAGAAAGAGATTTTTTAGCAAAATTAAATACGGCCATATACAACCCTTTGTATGCGGCCTTTTTCAATTTAGAAGCATTCCAGATGAGATTATCATGGCGCGCCTAAATCCCGGCGACTGGTCGGTGAAGAAGATCGTTGGTCACCTGGTAGACTCCGCATCTAATAATCACCAACGTTTTGTCCGTTTACAGGTAGCCGACGGCCTGGCTTTTCAGGATTATTTACAAGACAACGACACCTGGGTGTCTATCCAAAGTTACCAGAAAGGAACGACTTAGTTGATTCAGGCGACTTTGCCGAGCATTCGGCAGAACTGATTACGATTCATATAAATAATAGAATTAAGGAAGGAGCCATGAACGATCTGAAGGGCAAGACCCTGTTCATTACCGGCGCCAGCCGCGGCATCGGTAAAGCCATCGCGTTACGGGCCGCCCAAGACGGCGCCAGTTCATAAGCTTCCGGGAACGATCTATAGCGCCGCCGAGGAGATCGAGACAGCCGGCGGCAAGGCGCTGCCGTGCATTGTGGATATCCGCTTCGAAGAACAGGTGGAAGCTGCGGTGGCGAATACGATTGCTGCATTCGGCAGGATTGATATCCTGGTAAACAACGCCAGCGCCATCCACCTGACAGATACGGTGTCGACGCCCATGAAGCGATACGACCTGATGCACCAGATCAACACCCGCGGCACCTTTTTATGCTCGCAAAAATGCATCCCACATCTGGAGAAGGCGGATAACCCGCACATTTTGAACCTTTCGCCGCCGCTTAACATGGAAGCAAAATGGTTCGCACCCCATGTCGCTTACACCATGGCCAAGTTCGGGATGAGCATGTGTGTACTTGGAATGGCTGAGGAACTAAAACCCATGAGAATCGCGGTCAACGCCCTGTGGCCGCGAACGACTATTGCAACCGCCGCTGTCCGAAACCTACTCGGCGGTGAAGATATAATTCGTGCTTCGCGCAAGCCGGAAATCATGGGGGACGCGGCTCATGCGATCTTAACCAAACCCAGCCACGAGTGCACCGGGAATTTTTTTATTGACGATGCCGTCCTTAAAGCTGAGGGTATAACGGATTTCAGCGGCTACGCCGTCGATCCTAAGGTTGAGCTGATGCCTGACTTTTTCATATAGCAAGGTCCGAAAATAACAGAACCATAACCCCCGACATGCTTTTCTGAGGATTTTTGGCAGCTCCGTTGGGAATCAGAGGATCTATAAAATTAAAACTTTTTTGTATGACCACTGCAATTTTCAAGGGTGGTGATGGCCTTCTATGATGATTTTTTAATTTTTATTTAGCCACCCCGATGAAATAAAAGCAACAAAGATTTCATTGGGCAGGCAGACCCACACGGACAGACACAGACAATTTTTTCCGGTTTATCCGGGTTAGGGATAAGGATACTCAATCGGAGTCCTTCGCCGATCCGTTCGGCTTGAATTCACTCTGAGCTTTGCCGAAGGCTGTCGACAGTGCTTTGTAGCTCTTCAGAAAGCCGTTCTTGACATGCCCCCAGGCTTCTGCCGAGCTATACTTCAAGCCGCCGTACCATTCTGCGAGCTCATTTCGCTGTTTTCTAAGCGACGCTAAGGTTGATCCCGCTTTTCGACGGGCCGCCCGATCCATCTGATCCCATTTTTTCCCAATACGGTTTTCCATGCCTTCAATTTGACTATCTATATTTTCCAAGGCAACCTTGATCTCTTCGACGGCCTCATCCCGCTGATCGGCCGTATAGTTCTCCACGGCTTCGAAAGCCTCCTTGATCTCCTGCTTAACCTCCTTTTTGGTTGTCTTTTCCTCTGCCGTGCGGTCGGCGAAAGACCCCGATGGGATAGCCAAAAAAGCAATTGATACAAACATCAGGACGGATATTTTTAGCCCCTGAGTTTTCATGATAGGTTGTCTCCTCTTAATAATTCGAGCATTTTTGAACATGCATCAGTTTAAGTTTCTGCATTTCAGGACAAAAAAGGGGAGCGAATGCTCCCCTTTTTTATTTCGATATGTTGCCGAAGGTAACTATCAAGGCCGGATCACAGAGTTTCTTTATCGGGGTCTTGTTTAAAGAAACTGTCCAAACTCAATGCCAATTCCAATGCATTGTTTGCCTTGCATGCACGGGGCGGCATCTTCATCTTCCAAATAATGCATTATCCGGTGTCCATCCTTTTCAAAATTGACTTTCCAGACGGTTTTTTCACTGTCCCAGGCAACTTTTAAATCCTTATCGCATTGTCCTATTTCCGGATAAATTTCATGAATTTTGTTACAAAGTTCTTTTTTATCATACATGGTAAACCCCCTTTGAGGAAGGTTCTCTTTTTTATATCGACTTATGATGTTCGAAATTATGAATTTGCGCGATAGAAGGCCGCATCAAAAAATAAACCATTCCCGGCTTTCTATCCTACATATCTCAATATAGTGACTTTTAGGTAAAATTCAATCGTCATCGTTATAAATACTTGAAAAAATTTATAATTATTTACTATTGATTATTGATTGTCAATGCGGTCTTGCTGCTATGGGTTGGCTTTTCGACCCTTGCGGCGAAGGGGCTCTTTTCCGTTTCAGCACTATCTCGCAATTCATTCTGACCCGGAAAACGTTGTCCTCTGCACAGGATTCTTTACTATGGAAAAATTTGACTAATAACAAATGGTAATTATTGTGATAAGAGGTCTATTTGATCTGAGACCTGTACGACCTTTCCTTCAGTACCTCAAATGTGTTTGGTGAATCATGTGGTTGATCACCGAGCGCATAGTCACTGCATCTCCAATGATATCCAAATGGAAACAGATGCAGAATAATTGGGAGGTGTTATCATGGACGACAAAGATAAAAAGAAAAAAGGCGATCCGTCTGCAGCCCAATCTTGCTGTTATCATGTCGTAGACGGTTGCGGTTGTGTTGTCGGAACATACTGCTGTGACGGCCCAGACATGTCCAATTGCCGATTCGAAAGTTGCAGCTGACAAAACGTCTTTTCATCATAGATACAAAAAGAGACCGGATGTTATTTCCGGTCTTTTCTTTCCAGAAAACTTAAGTTCATTTTACCCCTATTTATATGAATTAGTACTCACTGTAATGCAGGAGGTAATCTATGAGCAATGAGATTAAGTTTGATTATGTTACGCCTGAAAATCTGATGGCATGGTTTGAGCAGAATAAACGTTTCTATCTGATTCATACGCTGACAAATAGTCATTTTCAAAAGGTTCATTTGCCGGGTGCCCAAAACGCGTGCGTTTTCGATGTGACCTTTCTGGATCAACTGAATTCGATCACTGATAACAAAACCGCGGAAATCGTTCTTTGCGGATCAAGCGAGAGATCCATGGATGCCTTCACCGCTGCTGAAAAATTGCATGCCGAGGGGTATCAGCGGATGGTAATTTTGAAAGGCGGCATCGAAACCTGGCGTTCGCTGAACTATCCCCTGGAAGGCGAATCCGTAGATATCCCGGTCGATCCTGAAACCCGACTCGTATTACCTGACGGAAAATATCGCATCGATACGGAGCAAAGCATTATCGATTGGATAGGCAGAAACCCGAATACCAAACACTTCGGGACCGTCCGCATTTCCGAGGGGCAGATCAACATTGAAAACGGCAACATTACGGGTGTCTTTGAGATTGATATGAATTCGATCGAAAATAGGAGCCTGAAAGGCGACGATCTAGAACCTGTGCTGGTGTCACACTTGAAATCAGAAGATTTTTTCTTTGTAAAGCTATTTCCCACCGCGAGATTTATCATTAACGGTGGCACCCTGGCCGAAAATCCTTATCTAAGCTTACCAAATTTTGAAATAGATGGGACTCTGGTTCTCAGAGGTGTTAAAACAGATCTGTCTTTTCCAACAACTATTGCCAATACCGACGATAATGGATTGGTTGCTGAAGCACATTTTGACATCGATCGAACCCGTTGGAAGGTTATCTACGGATCAACCCGGTTTTTTGAACACCTTGGAATGCACCTGGTTTTTGATCTCATTAGTTTTGAGGTGAAAATTGTGGCTAAGAAATAAGAAATCCATACAGATAATTTGCCGAACCATGGGGTCGTATTTAGCAGAACACCTGAATCAGTCTATGATTGTTGCCCAATAAAGGATTTCAATTATGCCACGTTTGCCAATCATGCCGAGTGAATCATACGCGACGAGCTGTCTGCCTGACAGTTCACTTCCCTCCTTTTACATGGAGGATTACACAGTTTTGGGACTTCGGGTTGGAGATTTAGATGCGGCTCACCGGTTGCTGGAAAAAAGCGGCATCAGCATCTTCAAAGGCCCGGGTTACTATGAACTGTCCATCGAAGAAAAAAATCAGATCCCGCACATTATCCAGCTGCTGAATGCAAATGATATCTCTTGCGTTATGACCGATGTCGTGGAGCAGGTGTATCAGGGCTGATAGTCCGGTACCTGCTGGTACGGCAGATAAAAATAAGCTTTTTGAAAGAGTTCGATCGTGGCCTTGGTTGATTAAAATTCACTTGACTTGAATACCACAAACAATGGTATCTGTAAGTTTACTTGAGGTTGAATCAATTCCCCTTGAATAGGAGGTTTTAATTGGAAAACAGCACCCATATTACGGTGGACTGGATAAAAGATTTGATCCGTGAATTCATTGCCACTTCTTCTTACAACACAATGAGAAACGAAACTGCGGAAGCTGCATGGGATAGTGCCTTGGTTGGATTCGCCTCCGGTGCGGATCCGATCTGGCAGCAGTACAAGGAATATGTTGGGGCCTTCCACTGGACCCCTTGGGAGGTCTTCAACCAGCACTGCCCCGAGGAGCCGGCCAGCCCTGAAGAACTGACCGTCGTCTCATGGGTATTACCTCAGCGAGAGGGAGTCCGCAAGGCCAACCGCAAGACTAAGAAGTATCCATCCGAAGAATGGGCCCGGATCCGGGTCTACGGTGAGGAGTTCAACGTAGCTTTGCGTCGGCATGTGGCCAAGAGTCTTAAACAGGGCGGCCATGCCGCCATCGCTCCGATGTTGGTCTCCAACTGGACGATTGTCAACTCGGAACGGTTTTCCTATGCCTCTTCCTGGTCCGAACGCCATGCCGCCCATGCAGCCGGTCTGGGCACATTCGGTCTGTGCGACGGGCTCATCACCGCAAAGGGCAAAGCCATGCGGGTTGGATCGGTAGTGGCCAAGATATCAATTGAACCAACCCCCCGGCCGTATGCCGACCACCGGGCCTATTGCCTTTTTTTTGCTGATGGAACCTGCGGTAAATGTATTGATCGCTGCCCGGTCCGTGCAATTACCGAGAGCGGCCACGATAAGATGAAGTGTCGGCAGCACTTGGCTCGCTCCAGAGAATATGTCAAAAAGACTTACAAGTTCGAGGGTTATGGTTGTGGCTTGTGCCAGGTGGGTGTGCCTTGTGAGGCGGGCATACCGGTAAAGGCCGCCCGGGAGGCCCTGGAGCGTGGAGAATTGCCGCCGCCACCGCAGCCCTTGGCTTGAGTCCAGACAGCGCACGATTAATACGATCCGTAAAAGAACCGGTGATCCCTGACTCGTTTCCTGAATAGGTTATAACATCCATCCCGCAGATGATGCTATTTGCATCCCACCAGCGCGATCAATATCTTAAATTTCGCCTGAAATAATTAGATCGGGTATAGAAACGGCTTCAATTAGTCACCTTAATCACCACAATCGATACATCATCTTCGATCGTCCTACCTTCTCTAAAACTATCGAGAGCAAACAGACATGCCGTAAGGATACCATTGGCATCGATATCGGCATATTGATGTAAAATCCTGATAATCGGATCTCTGCCAAACATTTCTCCTTTCCGGTTCAGGGTCTCCCACAGTCCGTCTGTGCCCAACACGATGATCTGGCCGGTTGTCAGTTTCTGCTTGGAATACTGCCGGTATTGCCAATTTTCATCGATGCCGAGTGCCATCCCTGATCCACGCAGCTGTTCCGCCGTTCCGGTCAAAGGATCGCAGAAGATGACCGGATTGTGACCGGCGCGCACCCATGTCAACGTTCGTTGCTGAAGGTCGAACATAAGGTAAAAAAGTGCCATGAACTGGCAGGATTCCTCAACATCGCCCACCAACTGGCGGTTGACGTCCGTCATGATATCCGCAAGGGTGCCCGGCATGGCTGATCGTTGGCGTACGAGAGCTCTTCCGGTGGCCATCAATAGCGCGGATGATATTCCCAGACCGCAGGCATCGCCCATGATCACTTTTAGTTGACTTCCGTTGGATCCAGACGGCTGAAGAAAGTCAAAATAGTCACCGCCGGTCTCCTGGCAGTAAACACTCCTGGCAGCAATATCCAGACCTTCGATGACGGGAGGGGAGCCGGGTAGAAGGGCCAGCTGAGCTTCCCTGGCAAGGTTGTATGAATGTCGTAATACTTCTCCCTCTACCAGGTCGATCGTCATTTTATTAATACCGTCTCCCAGAACACCCAATTCATCATTGGAGACTACGCGGGCACGGTGGTTGAAATCGCCTGTCCGTACCTTGCGGATGGTGCCGATCATATCCCGGATCGGCTCCAGAATGGACCGCCCGACCAGAAAATTGAGCCAGAGGGAAAGAAAAACAAAGGTGATATACAGACTGACTGTATAAAATAGCAAATCCCTGCTGAAAACGGTCCACGGAACGTTTGATCCCCTGACTTCGGATTCAACATAAAAAAGAGTGCCGACAAAGATAATCATGGGCACAACCGTGCCGGAAAAATAAAGAAATTGAATTCTTTGGCGTATCGAAATTTTCCACACTTTTCTAAAGGCCGCCAATCGGCCTTGCGGGAAAAAGATAGGAATCAAATGTTTGCGCGAGTAAGCTTCTACCACAAGTAGCGCCAGTCCCGCGGCCAGGCTGCCGACGACGATACCCCTGAACAATGAAAAATAAACCGTATGCCATGAGAAGCTGTAAAGGGGCGACGTATTTAATGACGGGATGAATTTTGCCAGTACCATCCAAAATGTGTCCAAAAGGCTCAGACCCGTCCACATGGAAATATTCAACAGAGATATGGTGGGCGGCAATAGAAGCAGCCGGCGGCGGGCCCGTCGAAATAGCTTTGATTGGTCTACTTCTTTTGACTTTGCGGAATGAAAATAGCTCTTTAGCGGTCTCTGGGCAATATATTGCAGGCCTGCACCAATGGCGACGATGATCGGATACATCATTAAGATGTAAATCCAACCGTCATCGACAATATAGTTGCGCCATAACTTGAAAAATTCTGTCGGCGTCAACATATTCAGTACGCCCACGATAAGGGAGCCGATCATGTTGGCCGCGGCATTAATCAGGTAAAGATTCAGGAGCAGTCTTTTCTGAGGGCTTTTCTCAGTCATAATAGATTCGGTTTCGCTAATTCTACTTTGTCACATTACCAAAGGAAAATATTGAATTATAATTTCTTCTGGTTGTAATATTAATGAAGAAAATGAGCTAAAATTTAAAATGATCTAAAATGAGCTAAAATTGTGGAATTCTGTCAATTTTATAAAAAAAGATAGAGCGTAGCGTTCCCATAATTTTAGGCATTTTAGACAATTTAGGTCAATTTAGACATTCGTTTATTTTGCAATATCAGCCGTATACTTAAGACCTCGTTGAATAGTTTACTGGTTGAATGGTTGATTAGGTAAATTATAGTCATAATTTGAGAATGTTACGATTGTTGAAACACAAAGTGTCCAATTATTTTGCAAATATGGGATAAATCCATATTTACAACCACTTAACCAATCAACTAATCAACCAATCAACGATATCTGTACTTGTTATTCAGTATGATTTTCAGGGTGAAGGCAGAAGCTTGTTAGGACTTCTATCCGACAATTTTAATAATCACCATCGTAATATCGTCCTCGCGCACCGCACCTGATTGAAATTCTTCCAACGACTGAAAGCATTTATCGAGAATATCCTTGGCCGCAGCATTTGCGTTCTGCCGAATGATATCGTAGAGCGGATTTTTGCCGAACATGGTATCCTGCTTATTGCGGGCCTCCCAGACACCATCGGTGGCCAGCACGATGATCTGACCTAGGGTTCCATTTTTTTGATTTACTTCAAATGAAGCCTGTTCATCGATCCCCAGGGCTGGTCCTTTTCCTCGCAATTTATCGAAGCTGTCCGAAAGGGGGTTGTAAAGAATCGCCGGATCGTGCCCGGCCCCGATCCAGCGAATGCAGCGGCTTTGCGGATCGAGTCTCAGGTAAAACAAGGTCATGAAGCTGCAGGAATCTGCTACATCTAGTACCAGCTGTCGGTTGACATCGGACAGGACCTGGCTCAGATTACCGGGCAGGTGGATCCGTTGCCGGAGAAAAGCGCGTACCGAAGCCATTAGGATCGCCGATGAAATACCATGGCCGGATACATCGCCGATGACAACATTGAGTTGAGCATTGTCATTTCCAATGAAATCAAAATAATCACCGCCGGTTTCATCACAGTACAGGCTCCGTGCAGCAATATCCAGACCGTCTATATTTGGACATTTTTGCGGCAAAAGAGCTTGCTGAATTTCCTGGGCCAGGTAAAGTCCGCGGCGCAGCCGGTCCCGTTCAATCAATCCATCCGTCATGGTATTCATGCCGTCGCCCATGATCCCCAGCTCGTCATTGGAAAGGACCCGCACTTTTTGATGAAAATAGCCTTTTCGGACTTTGCGGGCCGTCCTAAGCATGTCATTGATGGGCTGTAGAATTGACTTTCCCACCAGGAGATTCAGGCTGAGTGACATGATGATAAAAATGATAAAAACAGCGCCCGAGAAAGCCAGGATGTCGCGGCTGAACTGAGCTGTAGTAACGGTCGCTTCATCTAATTCCCAAATGGCAAATGCGATCGTCACACAGAGCAGAACCATGGGTGCGTTGGTGCCAACACCGAATAATACCCGAATCCGTCTCAATATGGATATGTTCACCGTACCGGGTATTGCGGCCAATTTGCCTTCAGGAAAAAGAATGGGGACTAGTTTTTGCCGGACGTAATCATCGATCAGGAAAAAGGAAATGAATGAAGCGATCAGCCCGACCATCAGAACCCTGAAGAAATTGTAAAAAAGACTGCTCAGCGTCATGTCTAAGAGGAAATACATCACCGGAGCAATAATGATATCCAGAAATAGCCACATGCAAAGATTGGCGCCAGCGAGAATGACCGGCAAATTTAGCAGTCGCTGCCTGGCTTTCAGCTTAAATGATTTTTGGATTTTTTCATCGCGCTCCAGACAGGTTAAATACCTGGATATTGGACGTTGGATGGAATATTGCATAATAGTGACAAAGATACAGGCGGTTATAATGAAAATGGGAATCAATACCCAGCCGCCTTCCGAGATAAAGAACACCCAATCTTTTAAAAATTCAAGCGGGGTAAAAATATTCAGCAATGCTATGGTGAGGTTGCCGATCAGATTTGCCGCCAAATTTCTGATATAAAGACCGGTCAATTCAGGGATGGGTTGAAGTTTAGAGCCCATATCTTAAAGATTCGGATTGCTGACAAGCATAGATTCGATATTGATGTTTAATGCATTTGTCTAACCAACAGAATAATACTATCTAACGGTCATCGGCAAAATGATCAAGAAGAAATACGCTTAAGGTTCACGAAGAAATAAGTTCACAATTTTAGGCGTTGAGGCGCCCTTGCGGCAAGAGGCGAAGACGCAGGAATTTCTGGATAGTCCGAGCTTTCGCAACGCCGCCGGGCGGGTTGCATCGGCCAATTGAATCTTTCAATTTTCTTGACAACACGCCGGGCAATATGATCTTATTACAGCAAAGCATTGATTCTGAGCGATCGTTCCCATAGACTGTCATTTCAAATCTCCCAGGAAATCGATTTTATAAGCAATGCGCTTACAACCTGTCCATATGCTAAGACGACTATCGATCTGATCTGTTATCACTTCTTGACCCGCTAGTTCTCAATTCGCATCGCAGCTTTCTCACTGTTCCCTTGCTAAGGATTCTATTTGATGCCTGTGCCACGCTCTCAAGTTGATTTTGCGCCAGAAATCGTTGCGTAAACAAATTCAATTCAATTTTGAAAAAAAGGAGGGTAAATATGGCTATTAAAGTTTTTATTAGACGGAAGTGTCCGAAAGACAAACAAAGAGAACTTTTCCGTTGCATCAAGGAAATTAGACGCCAAGTTCCGCAACAGTCAGGCTATATTTCGGGTGAATATTTAAAATCAATAGACGAAACCAATGAAATAGTCACTATAAGTTCCTGGTTTTCATTAGATGACTGGTATACCTGGTTTGAGAGTGAGGAAAGAAAAAAGATACAGTTCAAGATAGATGCTATTCCGGGAGTCACAACAGAATACTCAATTTATAGATATATTAAGACCCGCTAACGAAAGCTAAATTAATTAATCAGTGCGATAAATATGTCTGCAACATTTTGCGTTTGCAAAATGATTTTCATTATTTAAATAATTTATTGACATATCAGACTCTTATCGATATATAGAAACCTCCTCGTGAAAGGAGGTCCCAATGTCCAAGCAAGGCACACTCACCAAAGCACACATTATCAATGCCGTGGCAGAACAAACCGGCTTCACCCAAAAGAAATCCTTTGAAACCATGGAAATCATGCTGGAAATAATCAAATCCTCCCTGGTATCCGGCAAAGACGTACTGATCTCCGGCTTTGGCAAATTCTGCCTAAAACAAAAAGCCGAACGACGGGGCAGAAACCCGGCTACCGGCGAGGATATGATGCTGGCACCAAGGAAGGTCGTCACATTCCAATGTTCGGGGAGACTGAGGGAGAAACTGAACGGGAAAAAGCAGCGGCAAAAGTAGGGCGCGCCAAGAGATAAAAACTAGCTTTCGGGAAGTTACTATTTTTTCCGGTAGGATTAAATAGTCAAGAAAAAGATGTAGACATAGAAAAAGGAAACATGGAGATAGTGGCTTTTTATAATCCGATTTTTCTTGATTTTCTATTGATTAGGCTATCTCATGGCTCATAAAGGGAGTCCATTCAAGATTTCAACACTTAATTAAGGGGATTTCGTGAATTCAGAAATCAAAGACCCTGGTTTTCATACGAGAAACTAGGGTCTTTTTATTCTATTAACGAAAACCTGGTCCTCCCTCTCTCCGAGCTGTAGGCTCTCCGAGCTGGAAGCCGGGCTGTAGGCCTACTCTCCGACCCGTAGGCTCGGGTCTACGAGCCGGAGGCGGGGCCGGAAGCTGGGCCAGGTTAGAGATCATTGGCTCTGCCTTATTAAATAAAGAGTTTTTAAATTCGAAGCACGCCTGATCGTATAAAATTGGCCGAAAAACGAAATGGTTCGACAAGCTCACCACCTTGAGCCCAGTCGAAAGGCAATATCGAATGACCAAAATTAAAATGATCCAAACAAAAGACATAGCCGGCATTGCGATGTAGAGGTTGTTTTTGTCATTAGAGCCTTTGATATTGGAATTTGTTTCGCCCAATTTTATACGATGGTCGATATTCGGCCCGCCCTGAACTCCGGCTCGTAGAGCCTACGCCTCGGAGAGTGCGACGAGATGTGTCTATGAAATTGCTTTTACATTTTATAGAATTGGGTTTCCATCACCACATCTTGACATGTCAGGTCTGGGCCAGGGGTACAAAGGTTATAAAATGCTGATTTCTGTAACTTTACACTCAACAGTTTGGATTGGCCTCTTTCACCCATTGGGTGAAACGGCTTTATGAACATGCTGATGATAAAATCCTATTAATAGAAACGGCTTTATGAACATGCTGATGATAAAATCCTATTAATATAAAATGGTTGGAGGTTTTCAACCCGGAACGTTGAACCCTGAACCGCACAACCTAGGTAACAACAAACAAATAGACCAACCGGCGACTTAACGTGATGAAAAAATTTCTAATATTTTTGGTGGTCATAACCTATGCTATATTTCTTGCCACCCCTGTATTTGCATCTAAGGTTACCGTGATGCATGGCTGGCCTGCTCAGCAGGGAGAGGCCTTCGAAAAAATTGCTAATGCATTCATGGTTAAATATCCTGACATCAAAGTGATTGTTGAGGTAATTGG
The DNA here is from genome assembly GCA_945787595.1 of uncultured Desulfobacterales bacterium. The sequence continues at coordinate 12,511 of CALZJV010000157.1, forward strand.
ACGTGACCGCCCGGCCTATTTAGCAACCCGGCTGGCGGCGGGTAACCCGCCGGATCTGACACCACACCCTTGGCTCGGGCTACAGGCAGAGTGGGCCAAAACCAATCAGATCGTTTGCCTTGAGGATCTGGTAGATCCTTCTGAGCTATTAAATGCCTTAAAACCCCTCGGGTATGTCAATGGAAAACTGTACGGCCTTTTTGTTTTTCCCAATATCAAAAGCCTTGTTTGGTACAACAAACGGCAATTCGAGCGCAGAGGATATCGGCCGCCCGGATCATGGGATGCGATGCTCGCGCTCAGCAATAAAATCGTGGCAGACGGCGGTACACCATGGGCCATTGGGCTGGAATCAGGGGCCGCCAGCGGCTGGCCTGGGACCGATTGGATTGAAGATATCATGCTGCGCAGTGCCGGTCCACAAATCTACGACCGGTGGGTCAACCACGAGATTCCTTGGACCCACCCAGCAGTTCAGCGGTCTTTTGAATATTTCGGTCAGATCGTTTTAAATCCAAACTATGTTCTTGGAGGACCGACAGGTGCCTTGATGACCAATTTTGGGGACTCACCGTCCGCTCTGTTCACCAAACCTCCACGGGCGTTCATGCACCGTCAAGCGACCTTCATACAAGGGTTCATTCAAAAGCAAAATCCCGATCTGGAGGCTGCAAAGGACTACGACATCTTCCCTTTTCCGCCAATTGATCCGTCAGTGGCGGAGGGGACGCCAATTCTTGTGGGCGGTGATGTGGTAAACTGTTTTACCCGACGACCGGAGGTTATCGAATTTGCCAAATTTTTAATTTCCAAAGAGGCCCAAGAAATATGGGTCAAAGAATTAGGCGAGTTGTCCTCCAACAAAAACACCAACCCCGACTTGTTCACCAATCCCATCACACGCAAGGCCTGGCATATCTTGTCAAATGCGACCATCTCCAGGTACGATGCATCGGATATGATGCCCGGGGCTGTCGGTACCGGTTCATTCTGGTCGGGGGTTCTCGACTTTGTCAGCGGCGTTCCGCTAAAAAGGGTACTGGAAACAATAGAAGATAGTGCCATAGACGCCTATTCCAGCAAATGAATTGATAGTGCAGGTTTGACTTGAGTAAAGATCCGTGTCCAGAGGGCCCGGCTTTGGTCCACCCCGGCTTCCGGCTCGTAGAGCCTAAGAGCCTACAGCTCGGAGAGAGGGGTGATACGGGTGAGTACATTTGCCAGCAGTGTTCAGGTTTCGGGTGTCAGGTTTCAGGATTCGGTACTTACTCTCTTATGAAACTTCATTTACTTAGACAGGATTTACAGGATTTTTTTGGTTTAGTATATTTATCCTGTTCATCCTGTTGATCCTGTCAGAAAATTATATATTTATGCCGTTAAGTTTTCTTCTTCGATCAGACCGGCCGTTTTTTTGGCCGGCGGCTGGGCTGACACCTGAAACCGGCTGGGCTGACACCTGAAACCTTGAACAGATTTGATCTATGTCAGAGCCAATGATCTCTGACCTGACCCAGAGGACCAGGTTTTCGTTGACAGAATAGAGTTTGATCGCCCCAAGGGCAATGGCATAAAAAAACTATGAACGCACAGCACCGGCAGAATTAAGCAAGAGGTTAAGCGTGTTACATACCAAACGGTGGATCCCCTGGTTGTTCGTGGGTCCGGCTCTTATTCTTATTCTTTTTTTTCTGACCTATCCCACGCTGATGACCATAGTACGGTCATTTTACGGTAAGGGAACCCAAATATTCGCTTCAACCATAAATTATGTCGGATTGACCAACTGGAAGTTTATTTTTACCAGCCCCACTATGCTTGCCGCACTGCGAAACAACGCTTTGTGGACCATTGTCTTTACCAGTTGCACGGTTATATTTGGTCTGCTACTGGCGGTATTATTGGATCGAGTCCGCTATGAGAAAGTCGTAAAATCGATCATTTTCATCCCGGCTGCCATTTCTATGGTCAGCGCATCGGTCATCTGGAAATTTGTTTACGCCTATCGACCCATTAACCTATCACAAATCGGGGTGATCAATGGCTTAATGGTTGCACTCGGCAGAGATCCGGTTGGCTGGTTAATCGAACGCCCATGGATTAACAATCTGGCTCTCATCGTGGTTGGCATTTGGATCTGGACTGGTTTCTGCATGGTGATCTTCTCCGCGGCTTACAAAAACATCCCCAGAGACCTCATTGAAGCAGCCCGTACCGACGGGGCTAGCGAGTGGCAGATTTTTTGGGGGATCATTTTACCGCTGATGACAACGACGATCGCCGTCGTTGCCACAACGATGATTGTGCAAGTACTTAAAATTTTCGACATTGTATTCGTCATGACCAATGGCGCTTACGGCACCGAAGTGGTAGCCAACCGGATGTACAAGGAGATGTTTAACTTCTACAATTACGGCAGAGCAAGCGCTATTGCCGTCGTTCTCTTGTTGCTCATTACACCGATTATGATTATCAATATTCGCCGATTCACCCGTCAAGAGGCGAGGTAACGATGAGTTTCAAGCGCCTGATATTACGAATACCATTACATCTGATACTGCTTGCCTTTACGGCGGTCTGGTTGGTTCCAACGCTAGGCTTATTGGTTACCTCGTTCAGGTCTCCGGAAAATATATTCGGCTCAGGCTGGTGGACGGTATTCGCCGATCTGTTCAACGTAGACCAGTATACCTTCGAAAACTATATGCAAGTTATCTACAAACAGGGTTTAGGACGCTCGTTTCTCAACAGTTTGGCCATCAGTGTTCCTTCAACCATCATATCGACCTTTATGGGAGCAATGGTCGCCTTCGGTTTTGCCTGGATGAAGTTTGCCGGCCGAAAAATCTTATTTGCGCTTGTGATCGGTTTGATGGTTGTCCCCCTGCAAATGACATTTATTCCGATTTTGCCGATTTACCGCTGGCTGGGATTATCGGGAACATTCCCGGGAATCTGGTTGGCACATACCGGCTACGGCCTGCCCTTGACCACATATTTGCTTTATGCATTCATCTCCAGAGTCCCCCGGGAACTCCTAGAGTCGGCTTCGATCGACGGAGCCTCGCCGATAAGGGTTTTTTACGGTATCGTTATTCCTATTTCCGTTCCAGCGCTGGCATCCGTTTTTATCTTCCAGTTTCTTTGGGTCTGGAATGATTTTCTCGTGGCCCTGATTTATTTGGGGGCCACACCGAAGGTGGTTCCAGTCACACTCACGGTGGCCAATCTCGTGACCAACCGGGGACAAAACTGGGAACTGCTGACGGCAGCGGCGTTCGTTTCCATGGCTCTCCCACTGGCGGTCTTCCTATCGCTGCAACGCCACTTCGTTAGAGGTATCATTGCCGGCGCAATAAAAGGCTGACAAAAATGTTGGCGGCAGCCTGAAAAATAATAAGATTTGAAACGATTCTTGACTTTTTGAACTCTCTAATCTGAGATCGCATTAGAAAAGAGAACTTGACGATGAAATAAAATTTTGAAAATGAACCTCAAACCAGATAAAGAATGTGAAAACTGTGATGATATCGTTTTTCTATCAAGATAAACCCTGAGCGATAGCGGGACGGAAAGCCACGGGTCTTGACTAGTCTTTACAGCGCTAGCCTGGTTGCCAAATGTTGATCTGGTTTTTTGGCTTAAGTCAATGGCTAGGATGTAGTCACTTGAATGGAAAGGGGGTGATGACGAAGAAAGGAGTCAATGTGTTGTGCGTGTTTCACAACAAATGGAAAGGAAGAGTGAACAGAAAGTTAAAGATCAATACCGAATTCTAGGAGGAGTAAAATGAAAAAGTTACTGATATTTTGTTTGGCATTAGGTTTTGTGTTTGCCATCAGCGGCACTGTAGCCTTTGGGGGTGGAAAGATAAAGCACGGCGTGCCGGAATACGAGGTCACCGAGATCGAGGACCTCGCCTACGGACCAAACCTGCCGGGCAACCTGCTCGACCTGTACCTCCCGGACGTACCGGGCAACGCCGAACTGCCGCTCGTCATCTGGCACTCCGGCTCAGCCTGGTTCAGCAACAGCGCCAAGGACTCCGGTGGTGCCGTCGCGATCGCCGAGGAGTTCACGGCCCGGGGTTACGCGGTGGCGACCATCAGCATCCGCTCCAGCTTCGACGCCCGGTTCCCGGCCCAGGGGCATGACGTCCGTGCCGCCATCCGGTGGCTGCGCGAGAATGCCGCTGAGTACGGCATCGACCCGAATCGGTTCGCCTTCATGGGCAACTCGTCCGGTGGCTGGGTGGCCGCGTTCGCCGCGACCACCAGCGACATCATGGAACTGCCCGGTGAGGAGGGCGTCGACGGCACCTCCAGCGCCGTCCAGGTCGCCGTGCCATTCTTCCCGCCGACCGACTTCCTCTCCATGGATGAGTTCGCCGCGGAGAACGGCCTGCCCATGGGCTTCGCGTACCCGCACGATTCGCCCACATCGCCTGAGGGATTCCTGATCGAGTGCCCAGGGGAGATCTTCCCGGTCGTCCTCCTCAGCATCCAGGACTGCCCAGATGAGACCGAAGCGGCCGACCCGAGTAGCTACATCTCGGGTGAGGAGATCCCGATCTGGGTCCTGCACGGCCTCGCCGACCCGCTTCTACCGTTCAACCAGAGCGAGCTCGTCTACGACGCGACCACGGCCGAGGGCAACGAGGCGAGGTTCACCCTCGTGCCGAGCGCCGGCCACTCGGTTAACGACATCATCGACGCCGAGGCTGCGACGACCTGGACCACCAACCGTGGTGGGCATGAGAAGGTCGTCGAGGGCACGGGGCCGAGCTGGGATGACATCGAGCTGTTCCTGCACGTCAACCTGAGCCGCGCACGGGGCAACGGCCGGTGATATGAGCGACACGACGCATGCCCGGGCGTGCTGAGCGCCCGGGCACGGAAAACGCCTCAAAGCGCGCGGCGATGTTTACCTCATCTCCGGGCGTTCGGCATACCCCCGCAAAAAAAAGGGGCATTTTGTCAGCCCTACAAAGCGTGGCAAAAGGACCAAGGTCATGGCAATCGAAGTCTCTTCAGGTCTTCCTGTCACCATTGACATACAAAGCGCTTCACCGCGCGAAGTTGATCTATGATATCATTTTGTAGATATGCTAAGGCAAATAAACACTTTTCTGAGCTTAAATTTATTCAAAATCGAAAACCTGGTCCTCAGGGCCAGGTTAGAGGTGATCGGCTCTGCCATAGATCAAATCTGTTCAAGGTTTTAGGTGTCAGGTTTAAGTTGCCAGGAAGTTGCCAGGGGGTCGGGCCACGCCAAGTGATTGACATTGCGAAGAAAATGTCATAATAACGTTTCTAAATCGGCCTTAATCGACCGGTTTTCCTCCAAAACTGCCCTATTAAGAGACTCGACGAAAAATGGCTCGTGCAAAAAGACATTATATACCCGGCTATGTCTGGCATATAACTCACAGATGCCATAAGCGAGAATTTCTCTTAAAATTCCCAAGAGACCGGCGCCGGTGGATTGAATGGCTATACCAGGCAAAGAAAAGGTACAGCGGATTGAGTGTGTTAAATTATATGGTCACATCAAACCATTACTTATGTAGAGCTCTACATAAAAAATGTTATGTGAAGCCCCGTATTATGTAAAGTCAAATTAACCACCTTCCTGATTCTCTAACCATTTTCGCCTTTTTTTCGGATTTCCATCAATTTCCTC
>CALZJV010000158.1:0-14596 GCA_945787595.1 uncultured Desulfobacterales bacterium
TCTGCCGCAGGCGGATTGTTTTTCATTTGCCTCTGCTTGCATCCCGCTTCAGCGGGGTTCCTCAGAGGCAAGTGAAAAGAAAAAGTTCTCTCTGCGTTCTTTGCGCCTCTGCGGTGAAAATACTACTTTAATACGTCGCCGCTAACTTTCATACGAGCGTCGAGGTAATTAACAATGATACCCAGCCACAAAATAAAAAATGCGGTCTTTGATCTGCGTTTCAGTTCCAAGACTGCATTGTTGCAGGAAAATTCCTATCTAGGTGGATTTGTCAAGCAGGGTCTTATGCCGATGGTGGACACGGTGTTGTCCAAGCATGACCGGGATGGCAGCGTCATCTGTTTAGACAAACTGGTCATCGACCTGGGCCGACTTCGTTTCAGCGATTATAAAAGCCAAATGGTACACCGATTGCGGGCAGAGCTGGATGCGATATTGAGATCGAAGATCCAGCATCTGCAAAATTCCTCCGATTCTCGTGAACGAATCATCCCTTCGACAAGACGGGATTTGGAGCTGATTACGCATTTTCTTTTGACCGGTGCCCTGCCGGGTCCCCTGAATCTGAAACATGGCTGGAGTCTGGACCGGCGTCTGCAGTCTATTTTAAAGCAGGAGCAATCCGCTTTTCTCAGGTTCCTGCAAAAAACTTCGCACCGGCCGCAGGTCATCCAACGGCTGGTCAGGCAGTTTTCCGCCGGCACCGTCCGGCAGGTTGCCCGGCTGCTGGCACCGGCTCAATCGGAACCAGCACTAAAAGCGGTTGATAATATCCTGCGGCGGAACCAAAGCCGGTCCCCAACCGGCACGCAAACAGCGGAGTTCACAGCGCTGGTGTGGGAGCTTTTACTGGATTATCTCCTGCAAAATCCGAGCAGTCGTTTTAGCGCAGCCAAATTCGTCAACTGGATCACCGCAAAACTCGAACCGCGTCAAGGTTCAATTTCTGAGGCGTTAACCGCAATTCTGGCAGAAAAAACCGGCAAGAAAGTGTTGTCGGAGGATGTCATCTCCCCACCGGGGCGTTCGCCGAAAACCAACGCCACGGGGAAAGAATCCCGCCAAATATTTAAAGGCTATGATCTTTATGAAGCCCTGCGATTTTACCTGCAGCACGGGATGATGCCCTGGGCAGCCGGTACCGTTTCGCCGAATGTCGGTGGCAGAAATAATTGAGGAACTAAAAGAATCACACCCGGAAAAACTCCTCAAATTGGCGAATGATCTGCAACACGAACCGGAACTCTGCCGGCGTTTGGCGGGGCATTTGCCCCCGCCGGTGATGACGCAATTCATCACGGCTTTACTGACAGTTATCTCTCCCGGCAACCATGAAGACCGGCTGACATTTATTCAATCGATCAACGATTTTGCAGATCGTGCTGCCGACCGCCAAGGGTTTTTAGCCGATATTGTACACAACCTTGTTACCCGCCAACCGATCGATCTGAAGCAGCTTGCCGCCCAGACCGCTGATCCGGCAAAAGCAGAACCGGCGGATGTCGTATTTGATCCCGGGCAGGACCCGGACCTGATGCGGGCCCACCTGGCCACCTTAATTAATACCGCCAATAAAACTGAGGCACACGTCTCCACCTTTTCGCAGCTGCTGGATGATCTGGAGGCAAAATATCCCTATGAATTCCGTGAATATCTGGCATGGCTTACTGCGAACAAAAAACGATTTACCTCACTTCTCAAACTTTCAAGCCCGCAGGATTTGAATAAGACCTTGGCACGTCAGGCTGAATTTCCGTCTTTGGTGAGCCGCGCAATCGAAGCGCTGGAAACCCTGCCGGCAAAGGCAGAGGATTTACCGGATGAAAAGATGTTTCGCCGGCTTAAGGACTCACTGGCGGCATATCAAGAGCAAGGAGATCTTAGTTTTGCAGCGCAAACAACTCCTGATGAAAGCCCATCAATAGATAAGCCGACCACGGAAGATGAGTCCGCACTTATCAGATGTCTGACCGGAGACCCAACGTCGCATCCTATTTCGGATGCCACTGCCAGGGTTATTTTCACGCGATTTATCCGCCACTGCTTAAAAACACTGTATGCCTTCCTCGGTGACCATCTAAAAGACAAAAACGTCATAAAGAAGATGGTCACGCTGCTTTCCGAAAACTGGCTGACCCGTGTGCTGGCCGGTTTGCGGCCGGATCTGCACCTGCCGGTTCAAACATATGCCGATATTATCGCTGACGCCTGTTATTCAAAGGAACTATTTGACCGGCCTGAAAAGTTAAATACACTAAAATGGGAATTTATCTTCACCTATCTGGCTCAAGCCGGAGACCGCGCTTTTCACCAAACCGATTTCATCCGGCACTTTATCGCGTTTCTGGCCGACAATATTCGTAAAATGGACAAAGGAACCTTCGCTGCCGTTTTGTCTCAGAATCTGACTGCTAACATTAGGCCCACCACCCGCCCGGCACACATAAACGTGTTACAGGAGCTGGGGCATTTGGAGGAGGCAACCGAAGATCTGAAATTAAAGCATCCTGCCAGCATTAGGGAAACCGCAGAAGACCAGATCGATGAAGCGGTGGTGCACAATGCAGGTATGGTCATTGTCGCTCCCTATTTACCAAGGTTGTGGAACATGCTCGGCCTGATCGAAAAAGAAAAATTCAAAGACTTTCAGGCCGCCGAGAGGGCCGTTCATCTGCTACAGTTTATGACGGACGAATGCACGGATACACCGGAGTATCTGCTGGTTCTGAATAAAATTTTGTGCGGTATTAAACTGAGCGAACCTGTCACAGGCCGTATTGATATCAGCGCTAAAGAGCAGGAAGCCGTTGAAAGTCTGATACGGGGAATGATTGAAAACTGGAAGACCATCGGCCATACATCGGTAGGGGGATTTCGCGAGTCGTTTTTCCAGCGTCGGGGCCGCCTGACACTAAAGGACGAGGCCTGGCATCTGAAGGTTGAGCAGCGGGCCTTTGACATGTTGCTGGATAGCATTCCGTGGAGTTTTGCCACTATTAAACATACGTGGATGGAGCGGGTGGTGTATGTGAAATGGCGGTAGCGTTGTTGTGGTGTAATATTAACCGCAGACTCACGCAGACATACGCAGACAGTTATTGGTTACTTAATTAATTATTTTTGGGCATTTTGTGACAAAACAATCTCGCCACCAAGACACCAAAACACAAAGATAAATTATAGCAAACAGTTTTGCTTCGAGCCTTTGTGCCTTAGTGGCAATTTTTCAGGCTTGTCTGTGGTAGGAAATTAAAAAAGGAGAAACAAATGAAATCTTACGATACGACTTCGGATAATGATTCCAAGTCTCGTGCCGCAGCCAATGATCAGCAGCAAAAAACGGGAGTAGAAAAAGGCGTCCGGATCCCACCAGGTCCAATCGCCCAGCGCAAGCACAGGGATATAATCAACGGCAGCCCGTATATGGTTTCTCAGCGAAAGCGTCTACGTGGTCTATCGGGCCAGGCACTGCAGAAGCAGGACGGTCTCGAGGAAGAAGAGTTGATGCAAGGGAAATCCGCCGCCCAGATGCAACCCGAGGAGGATGAGGAATTGCTGCAGGGCAAGTCTGCTGCCCAGAAGCAGGCTGAGGAGGAAGAGGAGTTAATGCAGGGAAAGTTTGCTGCCCAGAGACAACCGTTGGAGGATGAAGAGCTGATGCAGGGCAAATTTGCAGCCCAGATGCAGCCCGAGGAGGATGAAGAGCTGATGCAGGGTAAATTCACAACCCAGATGCAGCCCAATGAGAACAGGACGGGGATGCCGGACGAATTGAAAGCAAGTATGGAAAGCACGCTCAGCACAGATCTTTCCGACGTGCGGGTACATCCGGACTCAGGCAAAGCGATAGAGGTCGGGGCGCTGGCTTACACCCAGGGAAGCGACGTTCACTTTGCTCCCGGGCAGTTCAAGCCGGAATCATCCGCCGGGCAGCAGCTTCTGGGGCATGAGTTGACCCATGTGGTGCAACAGGGTCAGGGCCGTGTAAAGCCCACCGGTGAGGTGGCAGGATTGCCGGTCAACGACAGCCCGGCTTTGGAAAATGAGGCAGATGAAATGGGTAAAATATCAAGTAAAAGATGATTTGAAGGGATTCAAGGGGCAAGTTAATCGTTGTATTTACCGCAGAGTCACAGAGAACGCAGAGGCGATATTTTTTTCATTTGCCGGTGACCCCGGAGGAATAGGCTGACGCATTCCACAGGGCGGGGACAACGGCAAATGAAAATCAGCAAACACCCCGTGCTGTATTTACATAAAACTTGCAATTAGAGGGGCGTCAAAAGATGCAATGAATGAGATTTTGTTCGAAGGACTGTTGTTTTTGACTTTCTGGCCTCTCAGCAGAAAGTGAAAAGACAAATCCACTCTGCGTCCTCGGCGACTCGAGCGCAGCGGGCGGTGAAATTATATAAACCACAAGCAGCCTTAGTTATATAAGCTTTCCAATATAAGTCAAATGTGTCTAATTAAAAATGAACTTATCAGTAAGAAAATAAAATGCGAAACGATAATTTAAGACAACTTCGAAAGGGTGGTCAAGGCCATAAACAACAACTCAAGGCGGCCATGTCCCTGACTGAAGCTAACTCCGCCTGTTTGCAAAGAGAACTGGAGTGGTTCAACCAGGTGCTGGAGACCCGTATCAGTTTATATTTCGGCAACGATTGCCCCTATGGCAGCATCTACGATGTAGCTGCCCCGTCCCTCGCGCCCAACGGATCTTTCTACGAACAGGTCGTAAAAGAGAACGACATGAACATCGACGAACGGCTGGTGATGCTGCTGGCGTTGATTCCGCACGTCCGCCCCCAGGTGCTGGATACGTTCTTCATCAAAAATAAAAATTTCGAGCGGACATTTACGGAATTTGGCGGCTGGCGCGGCAACACCCACGGCGGATTTCTACCCACCGGTGAAACAGCTTCCTTCATCCTGGCCGGAGATGATTTAAAGAAACGGTTTGAAATTCTGCGGATATTCGACCCGGATCATTTCTTTGCCCGCGATACCATCTTGCGTCTTGAATGGCAAGGTCGGAACGAACCTTTTTTATCCGGCTCGTTGGTTATTGCTACGGAGTTCCTGAACAAGTTTACCTCCGGCATCTACCACAAACCGGATTATTCCATGAGCTTTCCGGCCAAACTTATCACCACGCAGCTGACCTGGGATGACCTTGTGCTGCCATCGGATGTATTTGAAGAGTTGGAAACCATCACCGGGTGGGTGCGTCATGCCAAAACCATCATGCAAGGCTGGGGGCTTGAAAAGGTGGTCATGCCGGGTTACCGCAGCCTGTTTTACGGCCCGTCCGGCACCGGCAAAACGCTAACAGCCTGCCTGATTGGCAGTACCGTCGGCGCCGATGTCTACCGCATCGATCTTTCGATGGTGGTTTCCAAATACATCGGCGAGACCGAAAAAAACCTGGCCAATATCTTTGATCAGGCCCAGAATAAAAGCTGGATCCTTTTTTTTGATGAGGCTGATGCTCTGTTCGGCAGAAGGACCCAGACCACCAACGCTCATGACCGTTATGCCAATCAGGAAATCTCCTATTTGTTGCAGCGGGTGGAGGATTTTCCCGGTGTGGTCATCCTGGCAACCAACCTCAAGGCCAATATCGATGACGCCTTTGCCCGCCGTTTTCAGTCCCAGGTGTACTTTCCCATGCCGGACGCCGATCTGCGTCTGCAGCTCTGGAAAAACATGTTGAACCATCGCTGCCGTGTGACCGAGGGAACTGATTTAAATGAAATTGCTGAAAAGTACGAGATTTCCGGAGGCGCCATCACCAATGTTGTGCGATACGGGGCTATCTGGGCCCTACAGAATAATAGAGATGCAATTTCCCATGGCGATCTGGTTAAAGGCATCGCCAAAGAACTCAGAAAAGAAGGAAAGACGATTTAGGGGAAATTATGATGACACCGTTTAGTCTAAACAAAAAAATTTGGCTCAGGGTCATGGCATCTTTGACGTTAGTGGTAATTTTTCAACTAGTCTGCATGGGTAACACAAATGACTGCATAGCGGCCGACCCCCAAAATATTGTATTTTACAAAGATCTGTTCAAGGGTGATGAGGACACCATCAAAAAAATTCAAAACAGCCTGGGTTTGATCTTCCATGATTTTAAAAAACCAAAAGAGGATGGCGTTATAGGCCCTGAAACAACCAAGGCCTTAAATGAATTTTGTTCTCATTTTGAAATCAAACAAACAAAAAACCTGGCCCTGGAATTGGCGGCAGCATTATTTTATTATGCTGCTATTGCAGAGACTGAACCAGCATGGGAAAAAGATACCAGTGAACCAAATTTTGTTTGTTGGTTATCTCAACTATTGGACCGACAAAGCACAATAAGCCGGCTAAAAATTCTCAATCGTGAAGCACCGCAGAGACTGATACTCTTAAAATATACTAAATATGAAGAGCAGGGTGATGCAAGGCGTTACAAGACCGGGATCGATGCGTGGGCCGATACAGAAAAAACTGAATCTGGGAAAATTGATGATTCAATTGTCTCTTATAAATTAGAGAAAGAAGATCTGGAAGAACTGGAGACCAAGAATCAAATCCTTGAGCAGCTACAAAACCTTCAGGACAAGGAGTTTTCAGACAAATATGAATTGATAACGGCCTTGAAAACCGTTTTCGAGGAAGTGACTGATCAATACCGGCATTACGATGAATACCTATCATTGATTGTGAAAAGTGCTGATAAAATGAAAACTGACGAACTTAATAAGGCCAGTTCAAATGCTACTGACGACGGAAGTGGAAACGACAAAACAAATAATCAAAAACAACCATCGAATATAGAACGTGATCGCGCTGGAACTATCTACAAATTAAGCAAACAATCGTTTGAAAAAATTGAGAAAGTAAATATTCCGAAGAAAATCATTGCACAGATTCAGAGGCTGGAGGATATAGAATATCCCAATCAAGAATTATTTTGGATGGCCTTAACAGCGCTAAAAAACGGCAAGGGCGCAACGGATTCCTTAAAGCAGTTTCTGGAACATGTGGATGAGCTCGAAGGCTACAAAAAGACTGAAAATTTTTTGAAAGGACACCTCGCAGTTGATAAGTTGAGAAAGTATCAGGGGGCAATTTCTAAAATAGCCAGAAAAGAACACTTTTTTGATAAATCAAAACCCATTGAATGGAGTGGTGGCTCATGCGGGTGCGTGCTCGAAGACCTTTCTGGAGTCGTTTATGGGTTTTATCCCTTTTGGTTGGTGGGAGATCCACCAGACATGGAGAAAGCCGGTAAACAAAAAGGCGATGATACTGAAAATCAAAATAATCAAAATGAAGATGCTAAAAGTGTTAAACAGGAATTGGATTTCAGCGTACTCTCTAGAATCGGTTACTATGCCATGTCTTTCGATGAAAATGGCTATGTTAAGGGACGGTTGCCTTGGAATCCGAAAGAGGCTGAATTTTTAAAAACTGCTCGTGATCACAGAAGCGCGGTAGACGTGGTCATTTATCAAAGTGATTGGGGAAAATGGTCAAAACTGTTTGAAAAAGGAGGCGGTAATAAAAAATTTCAGAATTTAATAGAGAATATCGGGGAATTAGTTAAAGTTGAATTGACCGATCCTTTTTCGAAGATCAAACCAATAATTTCCTTTGGCGGAAGTTCGACTCCAACTATGGCAGACGGCGTAATCTTATATTTTGAAGGGATTCAACAAGCCGAAAAACCTAAAATTGATGGCGATTTATTTATAGCATTTATCGAAGAGCTTAAAAAACAGCTAAAAGCCAAGCAAAAGGATTTTCGTTTGAGCATTATGCTATCCATGGATGATCTTGGTAATAATATTTATGACTTTGATATCCTAAGACAAATTATCCCGGAAAAAGAAAAAGGAGAAAAGGGTTATGAATATCAAGATTATGTGGATCATTTCCTGGTGTTCCTCGAGGAGCCCACGACAGATAGCAAAAAAAGACTGAGACGAGAAATAGAAAACAACTTTACGGGCTATCAACGAAAGACCATGCTCCGGAAAATAATCCCCGTCATCACACCTATAGCCCATGACGAAAAGCAATTGGAACAGCTGAAAGACGATTTGATATACTTCGATGACAATTTTGGTGGTGTCGGGATCTGGCCACTCCCGATCACAACCGGTCAGGAAAGTAAAGATGTAGCTACCAGAGTGGAAGAGATAAATATAAAACTCAAGGAGGGCAAGGTACAGGTTTGGGATTTCTGCAAATGGATCTGTCCCAAAAGGTGGACCTTCCGTATATTCTGGGATGCCTCAATGGTCATCCTGGTTGTTTTCTATCTCTGTTATTGGAGAATCTGCAAGGTGCGCTTTATCTCTCATAGCAACCGGATATTTTCGGGTATTTTTCTGCTAGCTCTGCTGCTTCTCTCGCTCCTGATCTTCATCTTGCTCCTTTATTGCGATCCCCATAGGAGTTTTGACTTCAAAGACCTTGTGACCGATATTGGAATCATCATATATTTGGTCGCATTGCTAATACTGTGGCAATTATTCGTAAGAAAGGGGAAGCAACCTTAGGATATATAACTTAGTCAAAGCGGTTGATATGCCTGAGTAAGAGAGCTTCTTATCATGAAAACAAAAACTGAGAAATCAAATAATGTAATTCAGGGCAGGACTGCGAGGGCGATTGCCTTGAAAAATATTCTGGCAAAAAGAGAAGGAGAATTGGGATTGATACACCCTAAAGAAATAGTGGCCAAAAATACCGGGAGACGAATTTACCGTATCAGCAACTGATGTGTCCGCAGTATTCGAAACATAGAAAGTAACATTAACCGTGTCGGTCAACGGCGAGTATTCCAAAACGATAAATCAATAGAACTAAGAAAAACTGCTAAACTGAGTATGATTCATTAGACATGGACCATTATATTTTTGTTGGAAAATAGTCCTTTCCCATGCGCCTCTAACCTTGCGCCTTGAGCCGGGTCGAATTTTTAGAAACTTGGAAGGTTGAAAGAATAATTCTTAATTCTATTTAATTGAGGTCTTATAGGTATATGAACCTGATCGAAAAAGCCACCATCCGGCACTACCATCAGCACCGCATTGCCGCCTATCGAAACGGGACCGTAGAAGCCCTGGGTTGGAAGGCAAAAGCAAGTCAGGTTAAAAGATTCGAGGTGATTGCCACGGTAGGCAACCTGGACGGATGCACGTTGCTGGATATCGGCTGCGGTTATGGCGATTTAAAAAAGTATTTGGATCAACGCCATTCGGACTTTACCTACATCGGAATCGATCAAATGCAACAATTTATATCCGAAGCAAAAAAACGATATGGCGGTTGCCCCGCAACCTATTTCTACCAGACCGATTTTGCCGCCGTGGAATTTCCGGAGGTCGATTTTGTCATCGCTTCCGGTGCATTTGGTTATCGTTGTACGAACTTCAACTTTCATTTTGAAATGATCCGTAAGATGTATACGGCTGCAAGCCGGGCGGTGGCCTTTAACATGATCGATGCGGCCTGCTTCCCTGAACATGATCTGCTCATCGGACACGATCTTGAAAGGGTCGTAGCTTTCTGTCAGCAACTGTCGCACCGGGTCGAGGTCATCAGCGGATATCTTGAGGATGATTTTACCGTATTTATGTATAAGGGATAGTATTCAGGGGTCAGTCATGCAGTAAAATAGGTAAAATCAAAATTAGCAAAAGATAGACAGTTACAGACGATATCCGATTAGTTTAATTCACTATTCAAGCTTTACCCGTTATTTTTCTTTCCGGGCAACCGATCAATTAAAGAGTGAACCGATCGGCGAACTATTTGGGATGATAAAAGCTATAACCCCAAGAAGCTAATGCTGGAGATAATCAGTAAACTCCGCACCTCAAAAGGATGAGGAATGATACAACCGGATCATTACCTGAGGAAATAATTAATAAGAGTTAGAGAGGTTAGTGGTCATCCAGGACCGGCAATAATCGGGGTAATCAGATGATTCAAAAATATTGGTGGTGGTTTTCATTTGCGGTAACTTTTGTTTTTGCATGTCTTGTGACAATCCAGTGGCATGTTGCGAATAATATCTATAAACCGAATCAAGGCCAACTGGTTGACCAGCTTTCAACGCATAATGATTTGATGACAAAACTAGAAGAAGGTTATCATCAAACCGCGAAAAGCACCTTAATTCCTACAGGGGTGTTCATACAGTCGCTTGAATTCAAAGATGCAAATGACGTCAATCTGACAGGATATGTCTGGCAAAAATGCAACAAAAAACAAGATTGTGTACTTCCGGGCATCGTGTTCCCCGAAGTCGTAGAATCGGCCAGTAATGTCATACCCAGAAGAGAAAAAGAAGAATACAGAGATGTTCTCGGCGTCCGGGATGTTGCGGGCTGGTATTTTGAAGTTACTTTGCGGCAACAATTTGAATACAAGAAATATCCGCTTGACCACAAAACCGTCTGGATAAGAATGTGGCCCAAGAACTTTCTGGAAAATTTACTGCTTGTCCCTGACTTCCTAGCATATGATTCGACACAACAAGAAGATGCATTTGGCTTTGATAAGGATATTGTGCTAGGCAGCTGGAAAATCGAAGAGACCTTTTTTGATTATCATTTGCCCGATTATGATACAAATTTCGGTATAACCAGTGGAACGAACCCGAAATCTATGCCTGAATTATATTTTAACATCGTACTGAAGCGAAAATTCATTAATGCTTTTATTATTAATCTTGTTCCATTACTAACTGTCGCCGCCTTGTTGTTTATGATTTTGATGTCGGTGACAACCGAAACGGAAAAAGCAGAAAAATTTGGTTTCAATATCCTTGGTATCATCGGAGTTAATTCGGCTCTCTTCTTTGTGGTAATCATCGGCCACATCCAACTGCGGAGCCAGTTTTTGGGCTCAAGTTTAATATATATAGAATATTTTTATTTGCTCATGTATTTATTTATCCTTGCGATTACGCTTAACACCTATCTGATCTCGGCTGGATATCATTTCCGGCTTATTCAATATCGAGATAATTTAATACCTCAACTGCTCTACTGGCCGGTTCTTTTTGGAGCCGGTGCCATCATAACGCGGATGGTGCTTTTTTAGGAATGGCTTTAAAACCCCATCAAAAATAAAAGTCAGATCATGAGAAATAATTTCGTGTCAAAGCTTGAATAGTGAATCAAAATCAACAAAAATCAGGTCCAATGATAATAGAAATTTATTAGCAGACTGTGGCGTATTGAATACGAAGGCGCTCTATACCACCTGTTATCGAGTGGAAATTTGCGTAGCGATACTTTTTGGACGAGAAGGATCATAGCGATTTCTTAGAAGCTGTCGTTGAGATATAAGTACGGTTCGAAATCGGCTTATTCGATTATCATTTTTATACTATCCCAATTTGCGGATGATCAAGATCGCCATAGGAGTTATCGCGAGAAAGTTAAAAAGTTAACGGCTGAAGAAAAAAGCCTTCTATTTGGTTTGTATTATTTAGTGATCAGTCACGCAGTAAAATCGGCAAAATTCCAAATTAGCAAAAGATCGACAGTTACAGACGAGATTCGATTAATATAGTTCACTATTCAAGCTTTGAACCCATTATTCTGAAGATGGGAAACTGTTGCATTAAGGAGGCTTAACAATGGCAGAGACGAATTGGAAGACTATCTCATTTAGCATCCCAAAGCAGACTGATCATGAGATTGACAAAGCCGTATCACAGGCATTTAAGGACTCAGAGATTCAACCTGACACCACGATTTTCGTCCTTAGTACTAAAGACAAAAAGTCAATTGAGTTCTCGGAGCAGGAGCGAGGACGTCAAACCGAGATCGTCGACATCTTTGCTAAAAAGGATCATCTAGTCTCTAAATTCACTTATCGTTTTAATCAAAAAGACGATCCTGAAACTTGCATTATTATCTCTAGAAGTGATAACGAATTATACGATAATGTCGATATCAAGCTAGATGAGCTCGAATCTGATGAGCAAAAGTCTGATAAGTTAAAACGGCCTAGTAGTGTGCAAATTCTTAAACTGGTAATATGTGCTAAAAAAAATCTTAAAGAAATTCATATTCATAATGAATATTCACCGGATATGGTGGCGGTTTCGGAAACATATGGGGTCAAAGCTTGAATAGTGAATAATATTAAAGGGGGACGATGTTGCAGCAATTGGCTATGTGTTTTTTTCTGAAGCAGAAGAACGAGCGTCCCCACATAGAATCACTCCTAGGATCATATGCTTTATGATCGAAAGGGGGGACGTTCGTGCTGAACGTGCTCTGCTTTTTTTTCTGAATCTGAACAACGCGAGCTTCCTCTATAAAATCACTCCTAGGATTATAGGCTTTATGATGGAGAGTCGCAGACGTTGGAGGGCGTCGCATCTCACACGCAGCCATGAAGCCCCAGGGTCGCCCATTAAAGGAGGAGAGGGGTCAGATCGAAAGCGCCGGTAAAAGCCGGCAAAGAGTAGGGGGTGAAAGTCCTCCGCATGGTAATGGTTAGCGACCAGCCGTGACCCCGAGTCATGCGTCGGCTTCCCGTAAGGGGGCGGCGAAGCGTTGACAGGGGGCGTGGCTTCCCGTAAGGGGGCGGCGAAGCGTTGACAGCGGGGCGTGCAGGCCCGGCTATTGAGCTCCGAAATCACCTAATTCGGGTTGCCGACCTTGTGATTTGGTGGGGAAGGCAATACGGTACGTCGCGCTAACGCGAGTGATGCACCGGACCCGCGGAGTCAGAGAACCGGCGCATGTACGCAAACTCTTTGAACGGAGACCGGCCTCCGGCTCGTAGAGCCTACGCCTCGGAGAGGAGATCCCAGGGGTGTCCGGCTGCAATCCGCAGCCGGGCCGGACGACGTTTCTGCGTCTGACCTGAGGCAGGAGCCCAGTGCGGTAGTTCCGCATGCTCGGGATCTGTGCGGGGGGTGCCGGGTAACCGGCATTCCTACCGCGACTTTTATTTTGACATGTCATTCTTCATTAATACTATTTGTCAATTTCAAAGATCTGACCCCTTCATCTGACCCCTTCATCTTTTTTATTGTTTAGGATAATTGGTTCAGCGAGGTATTATTATGAGCGCAGAAAAGCAAAATGATGATCGGAATCAGAGTGATAAAGCTGGTTCTGGTGGCAAAAATGAAAGTTATGCAGGACGAGACCAACCGAATGCCGACCGGCGCAAATTCCTGAAGCTTGGACTTGCCGGTGCCGGTGCGGTTGCCGTTGTCGGCGGGGGTATAACGGCCATCAAGCGCATGGAAGGTATTCCGCATGATGAATTCCCCCTGCCGATCCGCGAGGACTACAAACGCATCGACCAGCGCGATCAGATCAATACTTTTGCCTTGAGCAAGACGTTGAACGAAAAACATCCGGAACGCAACCGCAGCTTTAGTGAGCAGCTAAAAAAGGAGAATCCCCAGGGGCACAAGCCGTTTCATTTTTATGAAACCCGCAGCAAATTTATGAAACTACCGAATTACCGGGATGCCCCCGGCTACACTCAGCTTGAAAAGGCCCTGGCGTTTGGTGGCTTTTACAGCGCCAGACAGCAGCTTGGCTTCGGCAGTGGCGGCAGCGGCAGCATGGACTCCACCAACATCGGGGTGGCCAGTTGGAAACAGGAGATGCTTGCCAAAAATCAATACCAGTTCGATTCGCCCCAAGAGGCGGCACTCTCTCTTAAGAGCGCTGCCCGATTGTATGGCGCCCTGCGCTGCGGCATTACGAAGCGGGACAAGCGCTGGGATTATAAACCCATTTACGATGTTAAAACCGAACGCGAACTCAGCTGGGAAAAGGATTTTCCCTTCGAACCCAAAACGGTCATCGTCATCCTGGTGGAGATGGACTTCCATGCCATGGGGGCCGCCCCTTCCTGGATGCAGGATGCAACGGTTGGAGATGCGTATGCGAATGCTATCAAGGTTGCCGGACAACTCACCATCTTTTTAAGGCAATTGGGCTATCATGCGGTGGCTACGATGAATGACCTGGGCGTCAATGCCCCCTATGCTATTGCCGCCGGCCTGGGCGAAGGCGCTCGCAACGGCCATATCATCACGCCGAAGTATGGTCCGCGAGTTCGCATCAGCAAAGTCTACACCGATTTTGAGGCGGTCGAATATGACAGGCCGCGCACCTTCGGGGTGGCCAGCTTCTGCCTGAACTGCAAGCGCTGTGCAAATTCGTGCCCGTCCAAAGCCATCACCTTCGAGGACCAGTCCTGGGAACCCACCTATTCATCTAACCCGGACTATATCTGGCATGCTTCCCGCGGTATCTATAAATTTCATAATGATGCCAAGAAATGCGCTAAATTCTGGATCGACAATGACGGTTCCTGCGGCAACTGTATTGCCTCGTGCCCCTATAACAAACCAGACTTCTGGCACCATCGCTTGGTGGATGCCCAGAATGTGATCGCCCCTGGGCCGGTGCACGCCTTTATGCGCGAAATGGATATCTGGTTTGGCTATGGCATGGTGGATGATCCCGAAAAAGTTCGCAAATTCTGGAAAATGGGGGCTAAGATATGATGGATTTCACCTGGTATATTCTGGGTGTTTTAA
>CALZJV010000158.1:14607-15715 GCA_945787595.1 uncultured Desulfobacterales bacterium
TATCTGATTTCAAGGAAAAACACCTTAAACTGGCTGCTATGGTCCGGCTTGATTGCCGGGAGTGGTTCAATTCTTTTCAGCATTGCCTGGGCGGTCGGTCCCGTGCTCGAAGGGGTGCCGCGGGCCGCCAGGGGTCAAATCGTGCTGGTGGGCGCTATTTGAGACGTTCATATCGGCAAGGTTTCATTATTTTAAGTCTTAGATGGTAACAATAATATCAAAACTTTAACTGAATATCGATAGATCTCGGCAACATTGTGAATAAGATTAATCTAATACGAAAACATCTTCGGGGTGAAGTAATTTGACAGGGGGTAAATATTCCTTTCACATCTTCATCATATTTCTTTCTAACCTCATACTACCAAAGGAGGTCAGTAAAATGAAATCTAACAAATTGAAGCAAGATGTATTTAAAGCCCTTTTATTCTTCCTTATCGTTTTAGTATTTGCTGGTCTAAATAGTTGTGCGACAACCGGCAGTATGACGGTCGCGCCTGAGAATCGGATCGCTGTGGTTCCAGACCAGCCGCAAAAAGGAACATGGGAGTCAAAAAATGTCGCCTTGGAATATGAGTTTATTAAAGAAGGCGGCACCCTTGGAATATTTATCGACGGGAGAACGAAACGCCGGCTCGACCAGATCGCACTTTGGGTGCTATTTCTTGATAGTGAGGGAAGGCTTATAGAAAGGGAGACCGTGTTCAATTCCGGATTCCGAAGTAAAAGAAAAAGGGCCCGACGAATGGAAGGCACGATTGAAAGGGCCTTTGAAGTGCCGAAAGGGACCAAATACCTTGCTTTTCAATCTCAGGAAAAGCCGTATAGAGGCAAATAACCATAGATTGAAAATTTCAACTGTGTAAATATCAAACTCCTCAGCTGCAACTGTATTGCTGCGTTTCCCTATAACAAACCGGACTTCGGGCACCATCGACTGGTGGATGCCCAGAACGTGCTGGCTCCCGGGCCGGTGCACGCCTTAATGCGCGAAATGGACATTTTTTTCGGCTATGGCATGGTGGATGATCCCGAAAAAGTTCGCAAATTCTGGAAAATGGGGGCTAAGATATGATGGATTTCACCTGGTATATTCTGGGTGTTTTAA
>CALZJV010000159.1 GCA_945787595.1 uncultured Desulfobacterales bacterium
AAAAAGAGCCCCAGGAGTGCCAAGGTGGTAAAAATACTCAAAGAATACGCCCAAACCATGAAAGACGCCGGTCCTCCCTACCGGTACTAATGAATTGGGCATCAAGCGTTTATTATAGCATAGCGGTGGCCTTCCCTGGCTGCAAAGTAAAACCGGCTAGGGGAGGTAAACCTCTAAAACCCCGAATTAATACTTCATTGAGCGATTTGTTACCAAGAGATGTGCCGAGATATTGATGCTTAAGGATCCACAAAAACCCTAGATCCATATTTGGCGGATTTAGGATTGTGCGCGAATCACTGCTGCATAATGGATTCAGTGCAGATCTTGTAATGAATCGCTCGATTCAATTATGGATAAAGGTACCAAAGAAAAGGGGCAAAGATGCCTAAGGCAGTAAAGATTTTCGTAAAGGCTATTGATGCAACGAACAGGGTGGTAGGCAAGTTCTCCATGTATTTGGTCTTCGGTATGATCGGGATCCTGCTATACGAGCCTATTGCCAGAAACCTCTTCGATAAGTCAAGCATATGGGCGGTTGAGATGGCACAGTTCACCATGGCCGCTTATTACCTGCTTGGCGGTGGGTTCTCCATGATGCTCAAAGGGCATGTTAGAATGGATCTGCTCTATGGTCGCTGGTCGGACAAGAAAAAAGCTGCGGTTGACGCTTGTACCTGTCTCTTTCTGATCTTCTATCTGGTGTTTCTCCTCTACGGCGCCTATTCCAGCATTGAATACGCTGTCATGTACGGGCAAAAAAATCGATCTGCATGGGCACCCTATATGGCTCCCATCAAAATTATAATGGGAACCGGCGTCCTGCTGATGCTGTTGCAGGCGATCTCGACATTTTTCAAGGACCTGGCAAAAGCGAGAGGGGAGAAACTATAGCATGAGTTATGAACTGATTGCGATTCTGATATTTTCTTCGATGATGCTAATGCTGCTCACCGGGCAGCGTGTCTTTGGTGCCATCGGTGGGGTCGCCACTCTTTTCGCTCTATTGCTTTGGGGCAAAGGTGCTGCCGAGATGCCCTTTAACGCGGCTTTTGCCTTATTGAACTGGTACCCCTTACTGACCCTGCCGTTATTCATCTATATGGGCTATATGTTTTCGGAATCCGGCATCGCCAGCGACCTCTATAGAATGTTCCATGTCTGGATGGGATCGGTCAGCGGTGGGCTGGCCCTCGGCACCATGGGGCTGATGGTCGCCGTATCCGCCATGAATGGTCTGAGTGTGGCTGGTATGGCCATTGGCGCGAGCCTCGCTTTGCCGGAAATGCTGAAGCGAAATTATGACAAGGTCATGGTTACCGGTGTTATCCAGGCGGGCAGCTCATTGGGGATTATGGTCCCGCCCAGTGTGGTGCTGGTCCTTTACGGCATGATCGCGAGGCAACCCGTCGGCCAACTATGGCTGGCCGGTGTTTTTCCCGGCTTTCTTTTGGCGGGCCTGTTTATGGCATATATCTATATCAGATGCAGACTTCAGCCCCAACTGGGCCCCACATTATCGAGGGAAGAGTTGGAGACAATAACCTGGAGCCAGAAGTTGCGATTGCTCAGGGCCGGGATCGTTCCCCTGGTCATTATTTTTTCAATGACAGGACTTTTTCTGATGGGGATCACCAGTCTCGTTCAATGTTCGGCAGCCGGTGCGACCGCAACGACCCTTGCCGCTCTCATCAAAGGCCGGTTAAACCGGCGGGTACTGGATGAGACATTAAAGAATACGCTGAGCGTCAGCTGTATGTTCATGTGGGTGATTCTGGCAGCCCTCTGCTTTGGTGCCGTTTTTGACGGTCTTGGTGCCGTGCATGCGATCAAGTCTCTCTTTATCGAAAGGTGGGGGCTCAGTCCGCTTGGCGTGCTCGTGATGATGCAGTTGTCCTACATCCTGATGGGCATGTTTTTGGACGATACGGCCATGTTGATCATTGTGGCGCCGCTGTATGTGCCCCTGGTCATCAGTTTGGGCTACAACCCGATCTGGTACGGTGTTCTCTATACCATCACCTGCCAAATTGCTTACATGACGCCTCCCTTCGGCTATAACCTGTTTCTGATGAAGGCCATGGCGCCCAAAGAGGTATCGCTGGCGGATATCTACCGCTCGATCATACCCTTTGTACTGGTCATGTTGGTAGGTTTAGGCATCGTCATGCTGTTTCCCGGGATTGCTCTGCCAGATTGAATATTTTAGCCTGCGGCTCATAGATCCTGCGGCTCGGAGAGGAATGCTATCGATTTAAATTGAAAAGACAGAGCGAAGCCTCCGGCTCGTAGGGGATTTAGCGCCTACGCCTCGGAGAGCGATACGACAAATCTTCAATCTTCAATCGTCAATATTCAATTCCGGCTTGTCCGGGTTGGGTTATTAAAATGAAACTATCCAACATCCAGATCAAAAAAATCCTTTATGCAACCGACTTGTCGGAAAGCGCTGCTCATGCCTTTTCCTATGCCGTCAGCCTTGCCAACGCTTATGGTGCCGGCATTACGATCCTGCATGTGCTTGCCGAATTCCCCGGGGAAGAATTTATCGCGAATATGATCAATGCCGACACCTGGGAAGAGATCAAAAACCGCCATTATTCCGAAGCCCGGGATCAGTTGATCGGCAAGAAAAGGAATCATGTCGCCATCAAGGAAGTTCTCGAGGCCTTTTCCGAAGAAGCCCAGGCCGATGGCGAAGATCAAACCTTTGTCACCGACGAAGTTTTAATCAAAACCGGAACGCCTGCCGAAGTAATAGCTAAAACCGCACAGGAACAAAATTGTGATCTCATCGTCATGGGCACCCACGGCCACGGCAGCATTGCCGATATCTTCGTCGGCAGCACCGCCAAGTGGGTGATCAAACACTCCCCGACCCCGGTACTGGTTATTCGATTGCCCTGAACAACTATGCCAGATGCAGCCGCAGCGCAAGGAGATAAAAATATCCGCCGCGGTTCGAGAATATATCACAAACATTGTTGCCGCCACCCGGAACCATGAGAGCTTACGTTTCGGATCGAGCCCGAGGGGTTCATTAGGTTTGATGAGAGCAGCTCAAGGTCTTGCAGCTTTAAGGGGACGTAACTATGCACTTCCCGATGACATCAAAGAGCGGTTAGTGCCTGTGCTAGCTCATCGCATCATTTTAGGTGAGGAATCAGAACTCAGCGGGGGAAACCCTGAACATATCCTTTAAAATTAGAATTTTGCTTTTCCGCGAGTTACCTGACTAAACGAGAGATCTCGTCAACATTGAGCCTGATGGTGCGACAAAAATCCTAGCAAAAGATTTTGCCTTATATTGTTTCTCTGTAAAGTTGGATACCTTGAATAATGATGACAAGATCACATCCAGACTGAACTCATCTTTTTCTATTCTCACACATTTCTTATAACTTAATGATTTAATATGATTAACTGGGTTTTCACCCTTATGGCATAGTTATTGCGAATTTATAAATTGGAAATACGAACAAAGGAATTTTAATCCGGAAAATCTCCTGATCGAAGATAAAGCAAAGAGAATTCTCAGCAAGGCTTCGCATATTTTTTTTGGATTTAGAGATCCTTCCGGAGCACTTAAAATTTTTTTTTAATGGTTTATGCCGATTAGCCGATAATCATTTGGGAGTTTAAATAACGCCGAATTAAAAACAGTGTTCGTGGCAGCCAACAGCTTCTCTTTGCAAGGTGGGCCGCAGTAGCTTTAGCTTTTGAGCGATGGAAAGGTGATATTACGCAGAATATTGGATGATATGCTGCTTAATTCCTGCCGATCAGTTGTTACCATTATAAAATCGTACGGAAAATTCATCCTAGCCAAGCTTTAAAAAGAAAATATCGAGCGACCATGTTCAAAAAGATCACGGGCCGTTATCGATAGCAAATGTAGAGAGATAAGGTATAGAAAGTAGGTTTCTATGAGCGAGTATAAACCAGAAAGAAGAAGATATAAGCGCGTATTTTTTTCGGGCCGGGATGATTTAACCGGCATTTTAAAACTTTCCGATAATCATGAAGAGTTTTTAACCGTCTTTGTTAAAGACTTGAGCGAAGTCGGGTTAGGGTTTGCTGTAAAAAGAGATCAAAAAGATAAAATAATTACGGGAAGCCAATTAACACTTAAAAAAATCCAGGGATCAGAACATCTAGGATTTATAACTGATTGGAAACTGGAAGTCATATGGGTTTTAGATTGTGATGAGCTAGAAAATGTGGGATTTGGCTGCAGGTTTCTGGATATGCCGCAGGCCGTCAGAGAAAAAATTCGCGATCATGTCAAAGCCTGGGTAAATGGAGGCATTCGATTGTAGATTTGCCTTTTAAATTTGCTTACAAATTCTGCCAATAATTTTCATATAGTTGTCGGCGATCTAAGTAATGTAATTGCCGAATTAATAATTGTATGATGAATTGGCAATAGACCGATAAAAAAAATGGAAAAAATCGAGCAAATATCAGATAAAAAATTAACGGGATTTATGCACGGTTTTACTCTACCCAACTTTTTACAATATGTAGAAATGGAGGAGAAGGCCTGTACGCTCAGGATAATCTCGAAAGGAAGGAGCGGTTATCTCTATTTCCAAAAAGGCGCTTTGATTAATGCGGAGCTTAAAGGTTTCAAAGGTCAAGAAGCAGCAATAAAGATACTGCACTTGGAGGATGCCGAAATAGAGGTTCAAGACGCCAACCCGGACTGCAAACGCGAAATACATTGTTCATTATCAGCTCTATTGCTGGAAGCAGCCCGGATCCAAGATGAAAGAGATTCTGCCCCCGATGAGGAAAAGGATCTCGCTAAAGCTATTCAAGAGGTGGAGGGCCTCCGTTTTCAGGAAGCTATTATTCTTTTAGCCAAATTCTTAAAGACTTATCCTAAAAACTACCAGGGCTGGCTGTGGTCTTCACGCTGCACCGGCCGCCTGAAGACTGTTGAAGCCGCTCTCAACAATGCATTGCAAATTGCGCCCGACAACCCTGAAGTACGCGAGGAAATCAAAAAGTTTCAGCATGCGAAGAAAAGTGTCGGAGACGGGCGGGTCCGGCGTTGTCCCTTCTGCTGGTCCCCATTGGATCGTAAAGCTTTCCAGTGTCATTTCTGCAGAGCACATTTATTTATTTCCAACGAGCCGGTCAAACCTTCTATGCGGGACATAAACAAAAAGATATTAACCGAAGCCATGTTCGTGCCACTGGAGAGAATATTAATGCCTTATATTATTTGGGAATCGCTCATTACAATCTCAATCATTATGAGGAAGCCCTCGATCTGCTACATAAAGCCGTTAAATTGGTTCCGGAGGAAAAAGTTTTTTCAGATCAGCTTAATATATTATTAAGTTATATTGCATCAATGGCCAATGTGCATGAAAACGATAGTTCTTCAGTGCGGAAAGATTTGAATCTTACCGCCTCGAAAGCAGCGGTTGATAATCATAAAAAAGTTCTTGTGGTTGAGGATAGCCCACAACAAGAAAGGTGATAACTTTAACTCTAAACCAGAAAGATCTTCTTACAAAAGACGCCAATCATTTGCTCTTGGTGCCTTACATGGACAAATCAGGGATTGATTTTTGCCAGGATCACGTTTTGACCTGGATTGATCTTTCGAGAAAAGCTCACATCAATGCGCCTTGGATTTTAATCACTATTCAAGCTTTGAGCAGAATTTTCGGAACAGGGTGATGGTTGGGCGTATCCATTCGGCAGACAATTTGTGTGTCCGTCAGCATTTTGGGAGGCAACTTGAGGTCAGGGCTAGATGCGACATTAGAAACGAGATACAGCTGCATTACAACGACTGCTAGATAAAAAACAGCCATGGCATATAGCACTGAACGCGTGCTCTTTATGATTCGAAGAACGATATTTCCGAACATTAACAGACAAATTGCCGGTATGATGGTTAATAAATATTTGGCGATGAAAAACGTGTAAGGTCCAAACTTAAGAAAATATGCCATAACGGGGTTAATTTCATAAGCCCCTTGATCCAGTAAACGTAGCGTTAACAATGCATCAATGACACACAGAAAAAGAATAGACACAATAATAAAAAAAAGCCCCGGACTGTAATGGTCAACGAAAAAATATCTTCTGGTATCCTCCTGGCGACGTATTGTTTCTCTCCTGCCACCAATTAATAATGATTTGATAGTCAACCCACTTCTGCTTCGTCGATCTTTTCCTGATCGATTAATGATACCAATAGTATTTTGCTCAGTCATTTCCATATTAATCTGATTCCTAAATCAAACCACAGCAGGTAGGATTATTTAAGACAGAGCTGATGATAGCCTGCCTTAAATCCAGAAATTTCTCATTTATCAAATTATTGATTAAGCAATAATCGTGCTAAGCCGTATTTTTTTTACAAGATATATTAAATCCTTTTTATAACAATTAGTTATATTCTGGAGAACAATCAAATCTTATGATGGTTGTGGAAATACGTAGTTAAATATTATGTAATTTATTTCACAGTCAATCTGATTGATCCAACCCATCTTCACTATTCAAGCTTTGAACCGAAAGCGCAGCCGTTGAGGTGTTGAGAATTCTTAAGATTAGCCTCAGATTTGCCAATTTCCATCGGGCTGACGGCAGGCGGTCCCATATGCTTGATTCCATTACAGAGATCAAAATGCCTGTTACTCAACCATTCAACCGATCATGCCGGTCCTGTAGCCTTCCTGATACTCACCCCCAATGTTATTTACCCTGAAACAACGCGGAATGCCGCGGGACTTCAGGTCCCGTGTTGTTCCACCGAAAGCGGATGGCAGCCGAATACAACTTCACCCTTGACACCTTGGTTCTGAAGACCTGCGGATTTTGCAACGATAGGGTCAATCTTCGGCATTATAGAGGCAATCCTTTTAATACATGTCAACGATTGGTGATGTAAGGATTCCCAGGTATGATAGACGAATTTAGTGGATAATGAAAACGACCGTTCAGGCGCCTATTGACGGGTGACATCATGACTTGTGACGGTTTGGCAGGCCATCAATAAATAGCTTGAAGGTGCATAATTTGACCGCTAAGATCATATCCGGTTTTTATATGGGCTTTTTTAGCATATAAGACGAATGCTGTTTACCGGCTACTGGATACCAGGCTACGGAATCTTTCGATTTTGGATTGAATAATCGTAAATATATCTTTTAAGATAACCCTGAAACTGTTAACGCCAGCTAGAAAGGAGATGGATCATGTCTCGTAAGATACGGCTATTAAATATTATCATTGTGATTATTGCATTGATCCCGATTTTATCGGGATTTACCTTCTCCAGAGCTATTGAGGAGAACGGCAAAAGTTATATTGTGGATCTTCATGGAGAGCGCTGGGATGTGACCCAGGCCAAATCCATTGGCTTTGATCCCGAACGATTCCGTCACGGTATCGGACGCAATGCGTTCACGCCTTTGGACGACTCGCATTTAAAAGATAAAAGCCCCAATGTTTCGAGCAATACACGTGTTATCGGAATATCTGATGGAAAAGAGGCCCGCGCCTATTCAGTGCCCCGACTCTATCGTCATGAAGTTGCCAACAGCAGTATCGGAGATCAAGCGATTGCGGCAGCCTACTGACCGCTGGTTGACCTGGCGGCTGTGTACAGTCGCGAGATCGACAACCGCACTCTCACACTAGTACCTTCCGGATGGACATACGATCGAACATTTGTTCTTTACGACCGGGAAACCAACTCGCTGTGGTATCCGTATCCGGAAGGGTTGAAGGGAATTCAAGGCGTATATTTCGAAAGATCGCTGCCCAAGCTCGCTTCAGACGATACGCGCTGGCGCGAATGGAAGGCAAAGCACCCGCAGTCTATGATTGTGGATTAAACGAGGGGTCGGGGAGCTTCTTAAAGCCGCCCGCTGCATGGATAATCACCACCGAAACCGCATGAACTCGACCCTAAGGCATCGTCATAAATGAACAGGAATCAAATGAAAACGGAGACTTGTGCGCGTTACCGGGATTTGATGTTAAATAAAAAGCCGGCGTGCAAAGCTGTTCATCCATAACGATCCCTAATGGTCTCAGACAGCATCCAATTTCGGTGGCGATCATCCACTCCGCTATAATCATAGGCTTACGCTGAAAACTCCCCGACCCTTCGATTAAATCGCATTCTGCTGTAAATATTACACAACTTATTTCGCTTAGCCAACCGGTCAAGTCTTTTTACATGGCAAATCCGCCGGCGGACTCAAGCTGGTCTGAAATTGCAACCCCGGCGCAAGAAATTAGTCTTGACACAACATTCTAAAATCGTTACGTTTTCGTGGTCGGACAATTCACATTCCAGTTCATCTACAACCCTTTAAATTGAAAGCGTCATTCTCATGCGGATTTATTTACAGTACGCGTTCGCCGTCGTTGCCCTGACTATCTACGGTGGGCAGGTCTGACCGTTTCTGGAAACCCTGCCTCCCGTGAAGTTGGGGGTAATCATTTTTATTTCGTTTCTGATCGTTTTGGTCTTTCGGGTACCCGTTCAGCGCCGCTTTGTTCGAACAGCCCTGGCGATATTCCAGCCGAAACGCGCCTTCAGCCTTGATCTCGCGTTGTGCCTCGGTGCCGGTTTACTCGCTGCCGGCTACAACAGAACAGCTTTCGGATTTACGTTATCCAGCGCCGGTACTCTTTTGATCGGATGCGCGATCGCCGGTTTTTTTATCGGGCTGGATTCGGCTTTAATTTGGGAACGAGAGTTGATCCGGGAGGAGATTTCCCGAAATCCCATTTTTACTCCGCCGAAGCGTCTCTTTTCCATTACCCGCAAATTTTCTATTGTCGCACTGGTCACCACGGTTGTCGTATCAGTCGTGATGGCCATGGTATTTGCCCGTGATATTGTTTGGTTGACCAAGATCGGTCAAGATACGGCCTCCATCTTGGATGCTCAAATGTCTGTCGCTTATGAGGTGTTCTTTATCATGGCTGTTTTAGCAGCCTTGGTGATCAACCTCATCATGGCATTCTCGCGCAACCTGAAGCTTCTTTTCAATACTCAAACCAATGTCTTGGAACGTGTTAGCCACGGCGATCTTTCACAGAAGGTTCCAGTGGCAACCAGAGATGAATTCGGCGTCATCGCCGGCCACACGAACAATATGATAGATGGACTGCGACACCGTATTCGGCTGCTCGGCGCCCTCAAGCTGGGGGAGGAGGTTCAACAAAACCTCCTGCCGCAGCACGACCCCCAGGTTCCATATATGGATATTTCCGGGACCAGCATTTACTGTGAAAAAATCGGCGGTGATTATTACGATTATTTCCAGTTACCGGAGAATCGACTTGGAATCGTCGTCGCCGACGCCTCCGGCCACGGCGTTGGAGCTGCCATGCACATGACCACGGTTCGGGCCTTTTTGCAATTCGGAGTTCGTCACTATCAGGGTCCGGCCCAACTACTCAATGATGTTAACGCATATGCCACACGCGACAGTGCTCAAACCGGCAGGTTTATGAGTATGTTTTTTCTGGAAGTAAATCCGGCCACAAAGTCGCTGCGGTGGGTTCGTGCCGGCCATGAACCGGCCCTGTTCTTTAACCACGCAGACATGAGGTTCAGCGAACTTGACGGCAAGGGAATGGCGTTGGGGGTAGACGATCAATATCACTATGAAGCGTTCTCGCAGACGGGTTGGAGCTCAGGTGACATTATTTTAATTGGTACGGATGGTATCCATGAAACCCGCAACGGGAAAGACGAAATGTTCGGACAAAGTCGACTGCGAAACATCATTCGCGAAAACGCCGGCCAATCGTCTGTGTCAATCAAAAATGCCATCATCGCGTCCATTCTAAGCTTCCGCGAGAACACCTCTCAAGAGGATGACATTACATTGGTGGCCATAAAACTGCTCTAGGCCCTCGGCGGTGCTCCCTTAACCCGAGAATTTGCCAACCTTTTGATCCACACCTGAATCTTACATGAAATTTTTATTCTTAGAAACCTACTACCTGGGCTCGCACGCAAGCTTCGTTCAAGGGCTCTCCTCATGCTCCTCTCACGATATCGATGTCGTGTCCATGCCGGGTGAAAACTGGCGCTGGCGCATGCTCGGTGCCGCACTCCACATGGTCGACGCCATTCCGCCCCTGGATGGATATGACGGCATCATCGTAACCGATCTATTCAACCTGGCGGATTTCAAGGCGCTTGTCGGGCAGCCATGCCCGCCGATTCTGGCCTATTTCCACGAAAACCAGATCACCTATCCCCAGGCGCCGGGCGACAAAGGCGCTTTTCAGCTGGGCATCATCAATATCACCACCGCACTGGCGGCCGATCTGGTTGTTTTCAACTCCCATATGCACAGGCATGCTTTTTTAAATGCCGTACCTGAATTTTTAAACAGAGGGCGCGACTTCAGGCCCATGGATGCGGCAGAAAACATAAAGGACAAGTCGACAGTCCTCTACCCGGGTATCACGCTGTCGGCATACAGGCAAGTTGAGGCCGAGAAACAGGTGGATCCGCCACTTATCATCTGGAACCACCGCTGGGGTTTTGACAAGAACTGCGAAAGCTTTTTTGAGGCAATCCGGGCACTGGAAGATCGGCGAGTTGATTTCCGGTTGGCGCTGATGGGTGAAAATTTCGGCAAGATCCCGGATGCCTTCAGGACGGCCGGAAAACGATTCAAGCATAAAATCCTTCAGTACGGTTATGTCTCCGAACGACGGGAGTATGAAAAATGGCTTAAACGGGGTGCGCTGGTCATCAGCACCGCCATCCAGGAAAACTTCGGCATCTCGGTTGTGGAGGCCATGCTGATGGGTTGTGTTCCGCTCCTACCCGGCCGGCTTTCGTACCCCGAGATTCTGCCGGCAGCCTATCATGAGCACTTTCTCTATCAGAATAAATATGATCTTATGGAGAAGCTTTTTGACATCATGACGCAATACCGACGCTATGAAACCCTTCGAAACCGTCTCGTGGATGAGATGAAATCCTTTTTGTGGCAGAATGTTGCGGCAGGGTATGACCGCACGCTCGAGCGGCTCGCAGGTTGATCCAAAACAAGGGGTCCGGGATTCAAAGATTTGAGCGGAATACTCTTTTTAACTATCATTATCAACAAAAACCTTGAAAAATACGGTGTTACAAAGTAATATCAGACGACATTGAAAACTCGGCAATTTTCTATTGGGCAACCTGGATTCAGAAGCTGACTCAGAATCTTCCATTCCTTGGTTTGCGGAGTTCCCAGCGCCGGATCCTCTCTAAGCCCTAAGTTCAAACAACCAACCTTATTTTAAGAAAGTATTGCGATGATACTAAAAAGATGGTGGCTGGTTGCAGCCATGTTCATGGTGGCAAGCCTGGTGATAACGGCTCCGGTTGTTTCAGAGGAATCTTACCGGGCTTTTAGGCAAAAAAACGGGCTTCAGGCCTATGTCCCACCTGAGTGGTTTTTACAGCGATACTTCATTGCCAACGAAAAAAATCCAGGCTACGTTTTTGGACCGGTTCAGGAATTTGTCGGGGCGCTTGATGGCACAACCACCTGGTTGATTGAGGATATGGAGTTAGAACGCCTTGAGGCGGCATCTGCAGATGGAAAGAAAATCGAATATTCGCTGTTTCTTGAAGCGGTTTCACCCGATCGCACGGAGTACTGGATTTTCGTTGTGCTGCCCTATGAAAGCGCACAGGCTTGGTACGACGCGAAGCGGGCCTATCACGGAAGAAAGGCCAAGGAATATTACGGAAAAACCCGAAGTGAGTTTGAACGCGCACTGAGCCAAGGGCTTAACATTAGCGCTGAGCTTCGCTTTTGGATAGACAACGGAGAGACCAGCCTGCAGGCCCCTGAGAACGTGATCATGAGCAGATACAAATTCCAGCCGGTTTTCGACCTCGGCACGGGTCGCCGGCCGGATCCGGCCGCCAAGTCCGAGTAGTTCGGTATCCAAGGAGGTATGAATCATGTCATTTGATGAGAATAAAACTGATAAATCCAATCGCCGGGACTTTCTAAAAAAAGCTGCGTCCATCGGTCTGGGGGCTGCATTGGGTGGTGCCGCTCTCAGGTGGCCTAGACAGGCTTCGGCCCAGATCACCCTTCCCAAGGCGCCGATGCCCCGCAGATCCTTCGGCCGTTCGGGCATAAAGGTGTCCACACTTTCACTTGGCGGGATGTTTGACATATTGAACAATCGGTTAATGCTCGCCAAAGCGCTTGAGTGGGGGATCGACTATTGGGACACCGCTGAAGGGTACGGCGGCGGTCGCAGTGAAGAGGGCATCGGACGCTGGTTCGCCCGAAATCCCGATACCCGCAAGCAAGTGTTTCTGGTGACCAAACTTTCACTGAGAAGAGGTACCGATTTTACGCCCCGGCTTGAAGCGTGCCTGAAAAGACTGCATACCGATTACATTGACCTGCTTTTTGTGCATGGTATCAGAGGCATCGATGATATGGACCCCCGTCTGGAATCCTGGTCCCAGGCCATGAAAAAGTCCGGTAAGTTGAGGTTGTTCGGATTTAGCACCCATTCCAACATGCAAGACTGCCTTGAGGGGGCCGCTCGGCTGCCGTGGATAGACGGCATTATGTTTACCTACAACTATCGCCTGATGCACGAGCCCCGCATGAAAGCGGCGGTTGAGGCCTGCTACCGAGCCGGCATCGGGCTCACGGCCATGAAGACCCAGGGCGGCGGTCCGGTCAAGAGCGATTCCGAGTCCGAGATGGAGATGGCAGGCCGCTTTATGCAGAAAGGATTTACACACCATCAGGCAAAGCTAATGGCTGTTTGGGAAGATAAACGTATCGCCTGCATCTGCTCTCAGATGCCTAACCTCACCATTATGGCAACCAACGCGGTGGCGGCAGTCGATCAAATTCGCCTGTCACGGTCCGATCGTGCCTTGTTGGCGCAATACGATAGGGAAACCTGCAGCGACTATTGCGCCGGATGCGGCCGTCTCTGTTCGGCAGTGCTTGACCAAAAGGTGCCGATAAACGATGTCATGCGCTGCCTCATGTACGTTCATTCTTACCAGGATTTAATGCTGGCACGTTCCACCTTCGAATTGCTGCCGGCTCAAACAAGAGCACTTTTGGCTCAGCTGGATTTCAACGAGGCGCAACGGCTATGCCCTCGAAATTTGCCGATCGGACGGATGATGCAAGAAGCGACGAAACTTTTGGCCTGACCGAGACGAAAGGAGGATAGTAATGAATGAGTTTGATGTATTTTCACCTGTATTTACCGACGGTCTATGAGCCCCTGAAATATTAATAATTCCCGTGATCGGAATTATAACGTTGTTATTAATTGGCAAGTTCAGCGAAAGGTTTATAAAACTTCTCGCAAGGATCAGGAGCAGAATAGGTTCAGGGCTTGTTCAGAGTAACCCCTCCAACTCCCGGTTTGCGCAATAGCTTAGAACACTTTTAGCGCGAGACCGGTCTCTTATCACCGTAGCTATTGGAGTATTGCCGGTTTTTAACATCAAATGTAAATGTCACCTATGTGTCCAGTCCCAAACCCGGGTTGCAACTGCGGGCCGAAGCAACCCGGGTGAGTCAGACCGGGAAAACCGATAGCTACGACATCAAGGTCAGCGATGAAAATGGTGACCTGATCGCCCTGTGCCAGGCGCTGGCCTTTGACACCGGCAAGCCGAAACCGTTTCTTTAATTATCCTTTGGGATTCACCACAAACGGTGGCGGGAATTGACGTCCGCCGCGCTCCAGGGTCAGCCAGCGTGATTCGGTGAAGGTTTCGATCGATGCTTTGCCACCATGACGTCCGAGGCCGCTGTTTTTCACACCGCCAAACGGAACATGGGGCTCATCATTCACCGAGCTGCAATTCACGTGGGCCATACCCGTTTGCAAGAGCCGGGCAACGGCCAGGCCCTTTTCTTCATCCCGGGTGATGATTCCGGCCGACAGGCCATATTCTGAATCGTTGGCCAGGGCAATGGCTTCATCAACCCCTTTGGCTTTAATAATCGGAGCCACCGGGCCGAAGGTCTCCTCCTGAAAAACGCGCATTTCAGGTGTGACATCGGCCAACACGGTCGGCTGGTAATACAGCCCGTCGTAGGTGCCGCCCGCAAGCAATTTGGCACCCTGATCAACCGCTTCAGTGACCTGACTGTGAATTTTGTCCAACTGGCGCTGGTTGATAATGGGGCCGATTACATTGGGCATCTCGCGCAGGTCACCGCTGTTAAGCGTCTTCACTTTCTCTACAAACCGTTCAGTAAACTCATCGGCAACCGATTCATCGACAATGATACGCTCCACCGACATGCAGATTTGTCCCTGGTGCATGAACGAGCCAAATGTAGCAGCGTTCAGGGCGCGCTCCATATCGGCATCATCGAGGATGATCAGGGCATCATTGCCGCCCAACTCAACACAGACCTTTTTGAGCATCTGACCGGCTTTGGCGGCCACCTGCCGTCCGACGGCAGTCGATCCGGTAAAACTAACACCGCCCACCTGGGGATGAGTCACCATTTCATCACCGACATCGGCGACATGATCGCGGGAACAGGTGACCACGTTGAATACACCCGCCGGTAGCCCGGCTTCTTCGAAGAGTTCGGCTATCAATAGCCCGCCGGACACCGGCGTTTCCTCTGACGGTTTCAACACAACGGCGTTGCCGACTGCTAGGGCAACCGCCAAACCACGCGAAGAAAGCAACAGCGGAAAGTTCCAAGGTGAAATCACCGATACAACGCCCAGCGGTTGACGAACCACCATACTGACCTTGCCGTGATCCGAAGGCAAGATTTCACCGGTTAATTGATAGACCGCCGCGGCCGCAGCCCGGAAAATACCGGGAACATAGCCGGACTCAAACATCCCTTTGCCGATCCAGGCGCCGCCTTCATCGATTAATGCGTTGACAAAGTCCATTTGCCGTTTTTCGAGAATATCTGCAGCTTTGAGAAGGTAACCGGCCCGCTGGGGATGGGGCATGGCTGCCCACTCGGTTTGGGCTGCGGTGGCTGCTTCGATGGCCTTTTTGGCATCCTCTCGAGTTCCGTCGGGGACTTCGGCCCAGACCTCACCGCTGGCAGGGTTGTAATCGCCAAATGTGTCCCCAGTGCTGACCCACTCACCGTTGATGTACATTTTGTAGCTATTTTCGCTCATTTTCACCCTCTTTTGTTATAAATTAACAACCATATGATACTCATGCTAATGCATAATCAATTTTTAAGTAATTAGCAAGTGCCCAAATTGTGGATGTCATGCCTGCTTTCTCAGTCACAGAATCCCCCCACGTATTGCAGACTAACTTAACTAATCCTAACTTTTTACGCTGTGTAAAATCGACCAGTAATAACCGTGGCCCTTATTAGGTGGTACCTAAATCTATTGGGTATCAAAGGAATATCAGGGGTTCTTGGCAAGCTGAATTCAAACTGGCTTGTATCTTTACTTATGGCAGGTTTGATTTGGGTGGTTTTAGAAAACCAGATGTTCCTCTATGCCTAGCTGCGCAGCAGCGTAGTGGGCGACAGCCTGAGCTAGCCAGTTCGGCTGATGAGCGTCCGAACTGATGACGAACTTGAATTGATTTGTGAATGGGCCATAGTACTGCTTCCAGTCAGTACGCCAGATGTACCGGTTATTGATTTCAATCAAACATTCAGAGGGCACCTGGTTAAGGTTTGTGTGAAAAGCGTTGGGATGAGCGATAATGACAGGCTTGCTGGTCGTGAGCAATTTGTCCAGAGAACGATAATCGGCAGTCTGATCCCGGCAGTGAAAAATGTAGTAATCGACATCATATTTTGTTGCTTCATCGACCCAAGGATGTCCATCCACCTCGACGCCAACTTTCAATCCGACTTGGCGAATTTCTTTTTCGTAACCTTCAAAATCCCCGTTCACCAGATATTCAAAATGGTCGCTGATGCCAACGATGATAGCATGCTTGACAGCAGCGACGAGGGCAACGGTCTGCTCGGGCACGACGGAGTTGTCACTTGTCGAGTATGTGGTATGAATATGCAAATCTTGTTGCAGCATCGTTAGGCCTATAGCATAGCGTTTTGAAAAATCGGTAACCTGATCTCAGTGATTCGATTTCCTATTGGTTACATGAAATACACAAGGCAATCAACCGGTATTTCAAATCTTGGTTGACTCCTTCAACATGGGTACCACCTTAGTGCTCTGGAGCCTGACTGCATAATGCATCAAGCAAGGTAATCAATTTTGGCTTGCCTAAAATTAGGAATTTCGTGCCAATATTCGACCGAAATCGGGTATAACTGGCTTTGGGAAATCCCCTTTAAGTTTACATAAAGGAGTTTTATCAGACCCTGACAACACCGGCGCTCGATAAAAATCGGCGGTTTTGCACCCGATTGTAAGCGTGTGCATTTG
Organism: uncultured Desulfobacterales bacterium; assembly: GCA_945787595.1. The sequence goes on from CALZJV010000159.1 coordinate 16,408, forward strand.
AAAAAAGTGTCTCAAAAAGGCGCCGGCATTAAATTTGAAATTTTTTCCAAATAGACTGTAACCGGCTGCTATCCGTCATAATTTAATTTAGCCAAATCTAAATGTCAAAACGATGGCAGCGCTTATGTTCCTGCCAGATATGTCAGGATCGCTGGATTTCGCATCGCCATACCCGGCGT
>CALZJV010000160.1:0-20768 GCA_945787595.1 uncultured Desulfobacterales bacterium
TAGGATTCTCCTTTCCCGGAGGAGACAACCATGTCCGGGGTTCTACTAAACGCCTAATCTTTTAAGATAGCTTAAACAACTGTAAAAGTAAAGTGCTAAAAAAGGTGTATTTTCCTTAAGTCACCATCGGGATCATTCCGATTCAACAGGTTAAACCCTTGCCATGTTGTTTATGCAACAATAGGGTAAGTATAGTCAATACCAATCTTAGTCATGCAAATCCGAGTCCGGTTTCTGCTGAAGGCGACAATCTAATAGATATCAGAATATTACATGCCGTTGACAGGGATATTGACCCAAAAAATTAAGTTTAAGATAGCATCTGCCGATATTGTCTTTGTAGTCCTATCCTGGAGAGGAATATTTATGAAAACAAATCAGCACCTTGCCGGTAAGACGGCCACGCCGGCAGAAGACCGTGACGGTTTTCGCAGCTTGCCCGATGATACCGAGGCGAATACGCCATCGGGTGTCCAGTCTTTTAGACATAGGCGTATCTCCAGATCAACAGAAGGTCAAAACCGTAAGAATAAGATTTTGATTGTGGATGATGATCATCGGAACATCAAACTTCTCGCAGCGAAACTTCCGACCAAGGAGTTTGACAGCATATTTGCTAATGGGGGCAAGCGTGCCATAGAAGCTGTTCGGAAGGAAAGACCGGACCTGATTTTGCTGGACGTTTTGATGCCCGAGATGGATGGCTATGAAGTGACGAGAAGATTAAAAAACAACCCGGTTACCAGAGATATTCCGATTATATTGTTAACTGCTCTCAATGGGCCGGAAGAAAAAACAAAGGGTCTGAAAGTCGGCGCTGATGAGTTTCTAAGCAAACCGGTACATTACGCTGAACTTCTTACAAGGGTGCGATCTGTCCTAAGTCTCAAGGAATATCAGAGAAGAATGAAACAGACCGCCCGGTCACAAGAATCCTCGATGGAATCCATGATGGCGATGGAGACGGCAGCTGAGGAAGAAGATGCTCGCTCAATCATACTTATTGAGTCCGATGAAAAAGATGCCAGGTTGATCCAGGATTATCTGGGGGGACTAAAGTGCAAAATGAATTGGGTTCGGGACTGGAAAGAAGCAATTTATCAATTGAACCAAGAAAAGAAGGACCTCATGATATTAAGCCTCCCTTTGCCAGGTTCAAATGGTTTGAAATTTTGCAAGCGATTGAAAGGGTTGGAAAGTACAAAGAGTATGCAAATCATGGTGCTTTCCAGCCGCAATGATCCTGCAATCTCAGTCAGAACTGAGGACTATGGCGTGGATGATTTCATGCTAAAACCGGTTAAAAAGGACGTTTTTAAAGCCCGTATCAATCTACTACTCCAAATGAATAACGATTCTGAGAATCAGGTTGGTTCGCTTCAAGTATCTGTTTGGGAATCTATCACTGACAAGCAGACGGGTTTGTATGAGCATTCCTACTTTATGCGCCAATTGGAGATTGAGATAAAAAGATCCTTGCGACAAAAATACGCTTTGACACTAATAATGATCCATATCAGGCTCTCTGAAATGGGTGACGATAAATTTGGTGACCTGACTTTGGACCAATTAATGAAGCGATATGGCAAGCTGGTAAAAGATTGTATCCGGGATGAGGATTTGGCAACATATTTCCGAGATAAGGAATTTGCCATAGCAATGCCCTTTCTTGATAGGAATAATGCCTTAAGCACTACCAAGAGAATTCAAGAGGCTATAGTTATCCATGATTTGTTGCCGCGGGAATCAGCCGAATCATCTGCGCTGAAAGTGAGTGCAGGTATCGCGTTTTGTCCTGATGACGCCAGCACTGTGGAGGAATTGATTCAAAAAGCCAATGCTGCGCTTGGCAAGGCCAAAAAGGAAGGGGATGGTGAGATCTGTGAGTGGGAGGAAAGATCCACTACAGAGTAGTAAAGGGACTGAAATTTTTGATTGCGCCAAAAAGCTCAAACCTTATTTTCAGCTAATTTTAGCGATATTCTGACGCGTTAACCCATATTGAGCCATTCTTGTAACTACTAAGTGATGAAACGGTCGAATAAGATTGAAATAAATAGGACCTGTCCAATGCTTATAAAAAACGGTCGTAATGACGTAGAAGCGATTTAGAGATTTGCCTAAAGGTTCTTTGACGACGCCAAAGTGTGCTCGTAGATGTTTGTCATCAGGGGTTTCTGAAACCCAAAATACGTCCTTTTTGGCACGTCGAACGATGAAAAAGGTGACATTTTCCCCTGGGGTAAATGAAACATCTTCGGGTTGCAGATTTGGTAATTCTTCCGGCGCTTCATGTTTAACGAGGCCAAGAATGCCGACGAGCAACTTACGGATACGATAAAGTTGCACGATCCACCAGGGATAGTATGATAACATGGATGCAATAAATTCCCGTAAGGTGGCTTCACCCTCGAATACTTTCACATCAGTGAAATCAGCTTTTTTGAAATATTCTTCTAACTCGCTGAAATTAAGTAGGTATTCCATTTTAATAGCCGATAGTGTTTAATTGAGGCGAGTATGTTTACCTTAAGAATAACTTCAATTTTTCCAATTAGCATCATAATGATCTATATAAATTAATTAATTGGCAACATATGCGGTGCAGCGGTAACGCCCGGTATAGCTATTAATCAGAGCAGATCAGGTGAAACCGCCGGTTGAAGCGTAGGGTTAACCGGATTAAGAACAAAATAATAAATAATTGAAATACGACCCCTATGTATTCCGTAAATTTTTGATTTCGTTATCTTTCATTCACCTTTTTTGTCCCGCATAACGATTGGAGGGTCAGTTCAAGGTCTCGAGGCACAGCTGGATTTCTTTGATGACCTGAGTCGCGGATTGATACCGTTTCGAAACCCCTTTGGCCAGTAGCCGGTCGATGATCTCAACACAGCCGGGTGGAGTTTTCGGAGCTATTTCAATGAGCGGCACATATTCGGTTTTGGATACGGCATACAGCAGAGCAGTCATACTATCACCCGCAAAAGGCTTTTTACCCGTCAGAAGCTCATAAAACACAGCTCCCATAGAAAAAAGGTCTGATCGACCATCCACTTTTTTTCCGGTAGCCTGCTCGGGCGACATATAACTGGGAGTGCCGAATATGATACCTGTCTGGGTTTTTGATGAAGACATGACCCGTGCAATGCCGAAATCGGCGACTTTGACCTGATCATTGTCCATCAGCATGATGTTGGCCGGCTTGATGTCGCGGTGTACCACCTGTCGGCTGTGAGCATATCCTAAAGCTTCAGCCACCCCAGAGACCACATTGATAACCCGCTTAATCGGCAACAATCCATCCTGCCGGCAATAATGGGTCAGATCATTACCATCGAGCAGCTCCATTGCAATGTAGGCCATGTCATGGTCTTCACCCACGTCATAAATGGTTACAATGTTTGGATGCGAAAGCTTTCCGGCGGCTTCGGCTTCACGAAAAAAACGCGCTTTGACATCGCTTAATTCATCGGCGGCGATATCCCCGTAGTTGAGTGTTTTAATCGCAACCTGGCGCTGAATACTGGGATCTCTGCCAAGGTAAACTTTGCCCATGGCTCCCTGTCCCAGTTCCTGCAATATTTCGTAGCGGCCGAGGGTGGGCTTGGTGGTGCCTTCTTGCAGCAAAATATTGGTTTCCCTGTTGGCAGAAACGCTGGACATAACCAGCGTCTCTTCAAGGGCTGCCAGCTTTTGGATTCGTACCTTGACATCCTTGAAAGCGCCTGCCTGCATAATATGGCGGTAGACTGACAGGGCCTTGTTGAACATTCTCTTGCGCTCAAAGTCTAGTCCCAGATTGTACAACAGCTTCTGCACGGCTTTATCTTTAATCGGGCACTTTAACAATTTTTCATATGCCATGTCCAGCATGCCCTGCCCTTGCAATGCCAGTCCCAGGCTTTTGTTCAGCTGTGCATTCTCATCTTGCTTTTCGGTCATTCGCCTTTTTCGGGCGGCAAGCGTAAAACCAATAAATGATAGGATGACCGGCGCCAAGACCTTCAGCCAGATGCCAGTGGCCACAAACAGAATTAGACTGGCACCGATCCAGGTGGTCAGAAAAATCCCCAGGATCATAGCTCCGATGCGGGGCCTAACTTTGGGAATGACAAACAATAGGAAAAAGCCGAAATACAGTAAGGCCAGGATTTCCAGGGCAAATACCCAGGAGGGTCGTGAGATGTATTTGCCGTTAATTATATTTTCAACCACATTGGCCTCAATTTGGATGGCGGAAACATTTGATTCGACAGGAGTTTTAAACCGTGGGGCCATGCCTTCAGCAGTAATTCCAACCAGCACAACTTTTTTTCGAAACGCATCCGGCGGTATTTTTCCGTTGATAACATCAAAAAATGAGAATTGGTGAATGTTGGCATTCCAACCGCTGTAGTCAATGAACATCTGGTGATTTTTTTCGGTGGGAATTTGCAAGGTTTTCAGCTCGACTCCGGCCGACCCGGCTTTTAGGTTTCTTAAACGCCCACCTGTATATTTTCTGGCTACCTGCAAGGCAAAGGAAAGGAAATCTCTGTTCTGGTAGGTGATCATCAGCGGTACCTTGCGAACGACACCATCACCTTCGACGATCAGGTTGGTGTGGCCCAGTGCGCCGGCCTTTTTAGACAGATCGCTGTAAGGTTCCGTAAGCCAGCTGGCAACGATTTTCCGACGATTCAGAATCTGTCGCAAACGATCGGAGCCATCGGTCTGAACACCCTCCGGATTTGGGGCATCCTTTAACTCTATAGAATTCATTTTTAACCAGGCCGACAGCTCGGGAGCATTCTCGTCCGCGGAACCTTCGAGAGAAAATCGCAGCGGTAACACCACATTACGTGCCGAGCGCACGGCAGAAATGAGTTGATCATCATGATCAAGCTTGCTTTCAGCTTGGTTCAGAAATCCGGTGAATTTTGCCAAAATTTTACGCTCCGACGAAGATGGCTTTTCGTTCAGTTTGTCCTTGATATTTTGAATTTCTTGCTGGCCGGGATTTAATTCTCTGGAGGAGTATAGAAGCGAAAGACCCAAAGTGTGGGTTCCAGATTCCGATAATTTTCCAATTACTTTCGCGATATATGAACGGGGCCATGGCCAGTCGCCGATTTGACGCATGCTTTCATCGTCTATCGCTAAAATTACAACCTGGTTGGCTGCTTTGCGCTGGCGCAATCGGGCCATCGAATCGTAGACTTTGAATTCCAGCGGCCGCAGGATATCCACATCAAAGAGGATATTGCTCATAATCGCTGCAGCCGTTGCTGCAATCAGCAAAAGTGTTGAGACAGGAACTTTTTTTAATGTCATTTTTTCGTATCCGATGAACCACCCAAAATAAAAAACCGAACCACCTTATCCCAAGACGACCCGGTCCCATTTTACGCTTACCAACCTGATTATTCAATTTCAGGATGATCCTAGCGCAACGAAATTTAGACCACCCAACCGAAAATGCCCAAACCGCACAAACAGCCAGCATCATCGATTATTAAAAAAATTATAAGAAAAATCGCGGCCGGTGTCAACTTCAATCCTAGCGGATGCCGATCCGGATAGGTGTTTAACCAATTGAAATACGATTAAATTTAGATACAACCAGTGTCAAAAAATACCCGTTGTTTTTAAGAGATTCTAAAATTTAATTGCTGGGCCGACGCTTTATTTAGAGCCCCTGAGATGAGAAATTAAAAATGTTAATTATGCCAAAGAATTATCTAAAGGTTTTTATCAACTGACCGATATACAAAACGGTTCACTGTGAAGGCAATTTGAATTTTGATCCTTTATCAAGAGAGAAAGGAAAATCCCTATGTATACCAAGAAAGAAGTCCGAGAAAACGCTATCGTCGATGCCAAGAACAATCTACCCGCCAAAGATGACCCGAATTTCTCCCAATTCGAGCAAGAGATGATGGCGATGGCCAAAAACGAAGCGCGGCAGGTCAAGGCCAAGGTTGGACCCGAGTTGGAGACGCTTACCGGAAAGCATAAGCCCCTGCTAAAGGATTATCAGCGGATCTCCAAAGACTATGAAGCGCACTCCGCCAAGATCAAGCGGTCCGAGCCCAGTGTGGAGTTGTCCCAGAGTAAGTACTATGTGTTAATGATCCTTTTTGTCCTGGGAGAAATACCCATGAACTCCCTGGCCTTCGCCGTTTTTGGTGAAAGCCAGATATTCACCTGGATCATGGCCCTTGGTGTGGCCGTTGCCATCCCCTGGATTGCTCATGCCGTGGGGATTCTATTAAAGCGAGGATCTGATCCCTGGTGGAAAAGTGGTGTGGGTGTTGGGACGCTGTTTTTGTTAACCATCGGTGGTCTGCTAGCCATTGGCTATGTCCGCGTCGAGTACCTGAGTGATCTCAACGCAGCAGCGGCGGGTGAAGTCAGCAGTTTCGGTAACAGCAAATTAATCGGCGCTGCATTCATTGGCCTGAATCTGGTCATTTTAGCCGCAGCGACGCTATGCTCCTATTTTGCCCATGACAAGGACCCGCTGTTAGAGCATTTACACCGCAGGACCAATAAGCTCAACAAGGCCATGCGCGAAATTGAAGGAAAACATAACAAAATTCTTACCAGGCAAGAACAAGAAATTAAGCAGATTCATCAGCAAACTCAGGAAATCATCTATTACTATCGAAAAATTAATCAGCGCGAACGTCCCGACCATCAAAAGCCCAAGTCATTCGAACGGGATCACGAGTTGGTTATCGACTATCAAGAAGACGAAGAGATTCAAAAAAAGTTGAACTCGACTACTCAATTCCGTCTTCAGGATCAGACTCAGGTGCTGAGCTCATCGTAAGCACCAAATTCGTTCATGAATTTTGAGGAGGCACATTTCAATGAAGTCATGGAATCTAAAATACTTGTGCACTATCTTTCTGGGCGCCCTTCTGGTATTGAGCGCTATGAATCAGGAGGCTGACGCTTTTTTAAATCTCAACAAAGACAAAAAAGGTCCGCGCGCGATCCTTGTATTTGTCGATATGTCCGGCAGCACAAACATGGCCCGACGCACAGTATACAAGAATGCCTTTGGAAAAGTTTATCAAAGCCTTCAGCCAGGGGACCGTCTTGTCGTCGGAACCATTACCGGCCGCTCATATATCGATTTCAAGCCGGTGGTGGATGTCGAAATACCCAAGAAGTCTGTCTGGGTAAATCGGATTTCTTACGAACAGAACTTAACCAAGACCAAAGATAAAATTAAAAAGCAGGTCAAGGGTCTCATGTCCCGCAAAAAAGGGACACCGCGCACGGAAATTCTAAATTCTTTGAATATTGCCGATACGGTTTTCCATAAAGAGAAACGTCCTAAGATCCTGGTTATCCTCTCTGACATGGTGCAGGATTCAAAAGAATATAATTTTAGCCGGGTAAAGGTTACAGACACCTATATCGCCAATATCATCAAATATCGCAAAAAGAACAACCTCATTCCCAACCTCAAGGGCGTCAAGGTTTATGTGGCCGGGGCCAGCGCTGATGAAGCTAAAAAGTTTCGGTCAATAGAAAAGTTCTGGAATAGCTATTTCGAGATCACCGGCGCAGATTTTTCCAAGCATCGCTATGGCCACTCCCTTCTTGGGTTTGAAAAAGAAGCCTAAATAAAAGAAGCGATTGTTCTGTTTTGCATACAGGACAATCGCTTTTTTAATGATAGACGCGTTGCCTCTACGGCCGTTTCAATCTTCGCTTCATTAAGGGATTGCTTTCTTTTTTTAATTTTTTCAGCCGCATTAACACACTCTCCATCCCATTTCTATTTAGCTCATCAAAGTGCTCGAATATAGCCTCTTCTAGCAGTCTAAAATCAACAAGGGACCAGGTTGTGTGATGCTGAAGATATATTTCAAATGTTGATTTAGAGTAATCAAGACGGCGGCCTAAATGTTTCCACTCTCCGGTATGTTCAAGTTCGTGTAAATTTAATACGCCATCAATTATTGCTTTAAGCGCATCATCATGAATTTTTTTAATAGCTTCTTTATTTTGTTGTCTCCAAAGTTGCGGGTCTTGTTTGTTGAATGGAGTAATTTTCCCCATATAGACCTCCTAATAGGTTCTTTTGTAAAGTGTGATGACCCAAATGGGGGTCTTTCGTTTTAGCTGGTTTCAATATTTCCTGTCAGCACCGATTCCTTAAAGAGGCTACTTATGTACAGGAAACTATCGGTTTCACAAACTGCGATTCCGTATCCCACGGAAACAGAATCCAGGTGTCCTGGCTGACCTCGGTGATATAGGTGTCGACCAGCGGTCGGCCTTCCGGTTTGGCGTAGACGGTGGCAAAGTGGGCTTTGGGGAGCATGTCTTTGACGATGCTGGCGGTGCGGCCGGTGTCGACAAGGTCGTCTACGAGAAGCCAGTCCTCGTCGTCGATATCCAGTGATTTCAGAATTTTGCTTTCACCCATTTCCTTGAAATCGTAGCTGGAGATACATACGGTGTCCACCAGCCGGATTTCCAGTTCGCGGGCGATAATTGAAGCGGGTACCAGCCCGCCTCTGGTGATGGCGACAATGCCCTTCCAGGTCCTCATATCCAACAGCCGCCAGGCCAGGGCCTTGGCATCACGGTGGAGCTGTTCCCAAGAAATGGGAAAGGTCTTGGTATAGGGTTGTTGATCTTCGGTCATTTAAAACTTTCCTTTCATTATTTATCCTCCCGCATATAGGATTTCGCCAGGGCGCTGGGAGCTCCGATTCGTTTGCTTAACGCTTCCCACCATGTCAAAATTACTAAAACAACAATCGTGGTCAGGTAAGGGAGCATGTTCAGATAGGAAGCCGGAATGGTGGTTCCGGATGCCTGCAGCCTGAACTGGACGGCATTGATGCCGCCAAAGATGAGAGCTCCCCAAATGGCCCGCGAAGGATTCCACATGGAAAATATCACGAGCGCGATGACAATCCAGCCTCTTCCTCCGGTAATATTCTCTGTCCAGCCCGGGGCATAAGACAAGGAGAGATGAGCGCCGCCAATGCCCACCAGCATCCCGCCGATAATGGTGTAAAAATAGCGGACTTTTGCGACATCGATCCCCATGGCATCAGCGGTATACGGGTTTTCCCCCACGGCCCGAAGGTTCAACCCGTTGCGGGTTTTATAGAGATAATACCAGGAAAGCGGCAACAGTAAATAGACGACGTAGGTGAGAACATCCTGGTTGAAAACGGCCCCGATGACCGGAAGTCTGCTCAATAATGCTACCGGCACGGTTTCAAATTTGGTGCCCACAAGTCCCACTAGATAGCCCGAGTTTGTTGTCGGACCGAGCTTTTGCCCCAAAAAACTCGCCATACCCGATCCGAACAGTGTGATGCACAGACCACTGACGACCTGATTGGCCCGCATGGTAATGGAAAGAAATGCGTGGATGGCGGCCAGCATCCCTCCTACAAGCATCGCAACCAGAATACTCAAAAACAGGTTGCCGGTATAATAGACGGTGGCAAAAGATGTGACCGCACTCATCAGCATCATGCCCTCAATTCCCAGGTTGAGGATCCCTGAGCGTTCAGTGTAAATTTCACCGACGGTTGCGAAGATGAGAGAAGTCCCTGCACGCAGGGTTATTGCCAGAAGTGATGTTAACAATGCAATCATGCTGCTACCTGTTCAGTGGAGGTATCCGGCTAAATCGGAAATTCGAAATAAGCTAATAGTTCAGCCTCTAAGCCTAAACCCGGATAAACCGGAAATAACAAATCACAAGCACCAAATTACAAATAAATTCCAATATCCAAATCTCAAATAATATCAATAGTCAATTGTTTGGAACTTTTAATTTCGATCATTGTGATTTGTTTGGTAATTGTGATTTGTTATTTGATATTTTTCAATTCCTGAAACCTGAACACCGACACCTGAAACCTTCATTATATGTCGCTGTAATTGAGAAACGAAACACTATGTACCTAAAGTGCCAGAGAGTCTGGAACGTATTATACGGAGTTTGTACTCGGTAAACAGTGAGCCGGCCAGCATCGGTATCAAAAGCATACCCTGGAGGACCAGTCCCATGGAAGCCGGCAGTCCCATCATCATCTGAACCTGATCGCCGCCCACGAGAAGTGCGGCCATTAATACGGCCACCAGAATTGACGCAATAGGATTGAGCTGCGCCAGCCAGGCAACAATGATCGCTGTGTAGCCGTACCCGATGGAAAGTCCCTGTTGCAGCCTTCTTGAGATCCCGGTAACTTCGCAGACCCCTGCCAGCCCGCTCAGCGCCCCCGCGAACAGCAGGGCGATCATGACATTTTTTGCAATGTTGATGCCCTGGCATTGAGCGGCGGACGGATTGCTGCCGATAATCTTGAGTTCGAAGCCCCACCGCGTTCTATTCAGAATGAACCAGATCAGAATAGCCAGAACGAGGGCAAAAATCAGGCCCAGGTGGGCACGTCCGGCAATCCGCGGCAGCCATGCAAATTCCGGAAAGGAGGGCGTTCCGGGAAAACCGTATCCCTTGGGATCGCGCCAGGGCCCGTAGTAAAGGTGCTCTGCAAACAGAATAGCTACATAATTGAGCATCAGGGTTGTCAAAACTTCATCGACTTTCAGACTGACTTTGAGAAAGGCCGGGATTCCCGCCCATAGTGCGCCGGCCAGCATTCCGACCATGATCGAGACAGGAAGGACCATCCAGGGAGATAAAAAAGGAGACCAGAATAACACAACCCAGGTGGCAGCGATTCCGCCGAAAGTCAGCTGCCCTTCCGCTCCGATATTCCAGAATTTCAGGCGGAAGGCGATCAAAACCCCTAAACCGGTGAGCATTAACGGAATGGCCTTGACCAGGGTTTCGGTAAAATTCGGCCAGGTACCGAATGCGCCCTTAAACATGGCGGCGAATGTTACGAACGGATTGGTTTTAAATATCGTCAGCAAAATGGCCGTCAACAAGAGCGAAATAAAAAAAGAGGCCAAGGGAACCAGCAAAATGGCACTGCGTGACAGCGTTTTTCTCTTTTCAAAGATAATGCGCATCAGAATCTCTAAATATTATTTACTTGAGGGGTCGGGGAGTTTCTCAGAGCCGACCCGCTGCATGGATAATCGCCACCGAAACCGCATGAACTCTACCCTAAGGCCTCGTAATGAATGAACAGTAATCAAAATGAAAACGGAAGATTGTGCGCAATGCCGCGATTGGATGTTAAATAAAAGCCGCAGAGCAAAGCTGTTCATCCATAACGATCCCTACCGACCCCTCATTTGCTTAAAAATACAAACTTCAGAATTAAGTAACTATGCCTAACCCGGACGAGCCGGAATTGAAGATTGAAGATTGAATATTTGTGGATATCGCTTCGCTCTGTCATTTTTAAGATCTTTTTTAATAATTGATCTGCCAGCTTTCAGCTCTGCTTCCATCCTGTAGGGTAGAGCCTAGAGCTCGAAGAGAAGCGGACCTTAATTCGAAATACATAATTAATAATTCAACATTCTTTAAACAGTATCTTTATGCACAACTGTCAACGGACCACTCACAACCAACGATTTGAGTTTTACTCAATTCCCGCCATCATCATACCCAGCTTCTCGGTATCCGCTTCTTTGCAGGTGAGGATACCCATGATGCGGCCTTCATATAATACTGCAACTTGATCTGCAACCGTCATCAGCTCTTCCATGTCTTCCGAAATCAGCAAAACCGCCTTGCCCGATTCGCTTTGCTCGATCATCTGGTTACGAACATATTCGGTAGCACCCACATCCAGACCCCTTGACGGATAGGCCGCTATGAGCAGTCCGCGGCAGGCATCGATTTCTCGTGCCAGAATAATTTTTTGAACGTTACCACCGGAGAGAAATTTCGAATGGGTATGCGGCGTGGGGGTATCGATGCGGAAGGCGTCGATCATACGACGGGCCAACTCCAGAATTCTTTTCGGATGCAAAATGCCCTTCTTTGTCAATGGCGGTTTTCGATAGCCTTTCATGGCAAGGTTATCGGCTACGCTCATGTCACCGGCGACCCCTCGTACATTCCGGTCGGCCGGTATATGGCTGACCCCGGAGCAGATCATATCAAAGGGTGTTTTGTTGGTCTTGACGTCGCCATTGATCCGTATCCGGCCGCCGGTGGTTTTACGAAGCCCCGTTATAACCTCGGCCAGTTGTTTCTGACCGTTGCCCGCCACCCCGGCGATACCCAGGATCTCCCCTGAGCGGATTTTGAATGAAACCCCTTGAAGTGCCGGCAGGCCTTTATCATTAGCTGCCTGAACATCATTTAACTCAAGGACCACATCGCCCGGGTTGCGGTCCTTTTTTTCCACACAGAACAGCACGTCTCTGCCCACCATCAGCCGGACAAGTTCTCCTGGCTTTGTTGCAGCGGTCTTTTTTACCGCTACCAGACGTCCTTTATGAAGTACCCGCACCCAATCGGAGAATGCAATGACTTCTTCCATTTTATGGGTAATGAAAATGGCGGACTTGCCTTCAGCAGTCATTTGATGGATTACCCGGTTTAATTCCCGGGACTCCTGGGGGGTTAAGACCGCCGTGGGCTCGTCCAGGATGAGGATCTCGGCGCCGCGATAGATAAGCTTCAGAATTTCGACTCTCTGCCGCTCTCCCACGCCGAGCTGCCAGATGTAACTTTGCGGGTCGACCTGCAAGTTATATTTTTTAGAAATTTCAAGTATCCGCTCACTCACATTTGCCATATCCGGAACAAACGGCAGGTCCGACATCCCCAGGATGATATTTTCCGCTACCGTCATGGTGTCGACCAGCATGAAGTTCTGATGGACCATGCCAATGCCCAGAACCATGGCGTCACGGGGAGATGTGATCTCCACCTGCTCGCCCCGGATAAAGATTTCGCCCTCGTCGGCCCGGTAAAGTCCGGCCAGAACATTCATGAGGCTGCTTTTGCCCGCCCCGTTTTCCCCCAGCAGGGCCAAGACTTCACCGGGATAGAGCTCCAGGTCCACCTGCTCATTCGCTATGACATTGGGAAATCTTTTGGTGATCCCTTTCATTTCGAGAAGGGGAGTTTTCATTTTCAATTTCCAGTTTTGCCAATGACACCCTTAACAAAGAAACTCATATTGAGCATATCGGGATCGCTCATTTTGCCGCCGGCGGGAACAACCTCTTTGCCGTTCTGGTCGATAATGGGGCCATGGAACACGTCCCAGTTCCCACTCAGGATCGCTCGTTGCTTTTCGTCAACCAAATCTTTAACCTCCTGCGGCACTCTGGGGCTGAAAGCGGATAGACGGACGATCCCTTCTTTCATTCCCCCCCAATACGTGTGAGATTTCCAAGTCCCGTTTAAAGCTGCGTTTACGGTCTCCACGTAGTAGGAACCCCAATTCCAGACGGGGCTGACCAGAACGCTGTCACCGACAAATTTTTTCATATCAGAGTCATAGCCGATACTTGAAAGCCCCCGATCCTTGGCCGCTTTTTGCGGTTCGGTGGTGTCCTGATGCTGGGCAATGAGGTCCGCACCCGCATCCAGCAGCGCAACCGCCGCCTCACGCTCTTTGACCGGATCGAACCAGGTGCTGGTCCACACCACCCGTACCTGAGCGTTGGGATTCACGGAACGTGCACCCAGGGTAAAGGCATTAATACCCCGGATAACTTCAGGAATCGGGAACGCCGCGACGTAACCGATAATATTGGACTTGGTCATTTTTCCGGCCACGATTCCGGAAAGATAGCGGGGTTGATACATACGGCCGAAGTAAGTGCTCATGTTAGGGGCCGTTTTGTACCCGGAACAATGCTCGAAGTAGACATTAGGAAAATCCCGGGCCACTTCCACCATGGGGTCCATATATCCGAAGGAAGTGGCGAAGATCACCTTGTATCCCTGCAATGCATACTGGCGAATTATCCTGACCGCATCAGGTCCCTCGGGGACGCTTTCGATAATGGCGGTCTTCACCTTGTCGCCGAGCTTTGCCTCCAGTATCTTGCGGCCGTTATCATGTTCATAGCTCCATCCCAGATCTCCCACTGAACTGACATAGATAAAGGCGATTTTCTGGGGCTCCGCAGCTTCGGCCCTAGCCGATAACGGTCCGCCTCCGGCAAAAAGGACCCAGGTGAACATGCCAACTACCAACAACGCTGATAACACTTTGTTTTTGCTCATTTTATTCTCCTTTTTAAGAAATGAATGGTTTTGTGGCATCGTAACTATCACATACCATTCTCCAGCGCAAGTATCACATTGTATTCGGCAGGGGAACGTCAAGATCACCACATACTGATTCAGATAGAAGCGTTTTGATTTTCCGGATTCTGCTCTAAAATCCAAATTTCAAGGTCCACCTGTTCTTAAAATTGGGTCAAATAAATCACGAATTTCAATATTCAATGACCGAAACAGGTCTGGAATTCAAGTCATTGGTAATGTTTCATGCGAGGTTTCAAGTCTCAGGATTAGAAGGGCAATTACACGACAAAAAATTTAAAAAGCGTGCTAAAAGTTTTGGTGTTTTTTGCAAAAATTATTGACATATCGTCCTTTATCTTTTAGCCAAGCTATTGTGAAAGGCGAAAGGCGAAAGGCGAAAGGCGAAAGGCGAATGGCGAATGGCGAATGGCGAAGGACGAGGGACGAGGGACGAATGACGAGGGACGAGTGATCCGCCTGCGGCGGAACGAAGGATGTCCCACACGGCCGGATTTGGTTCACCTATTTAGTTCACAGAGGATAGGTTGAAAAATTGGAAAATATTCTCAGTTTGAAATGTCTTGTCTGCGGCAAAGAGTATCATCCCGACGCGGTCGATTATGTCTGTCCGGATCATGGGGATGAAGGGGTTCTTGACGTCCATTACGACTACAATTTCATCGGGCGGCTGATCGGCAGGGAAACCCTGACACGTTCCAACGACTTCACCATCTGGCGTTATAAGCCGATGCTGCCGGTTCTTCCCGACGCCAAGGTGCCGCCCTTGTCCGTGGGCTGGACACCTTTATATCCGGCCCATCGCCTGGCCTCGAAGTTGGGGCTGAGGACGTTGTGGGTCAAAGATGACGGACTTCAGCCGACGGCATCTTTCAAAGACCGGGCCAGCGCCGTGGCCGTGGTAAAAGCTATGGAAAAGGGTGCCCGGATCATCACGACGGCCAGTACCGGCAACGCTGCGGCGGCATTGAGCGGACTGTGTGCCAGTGTGGGTCAATCGAATGTGATTTTCGTACCGCAAACCGCGCCTCAGGCCAAAATCGCTCAGTTGCTGGTGTTCGGCTCCCGCGTCATTTTGGTAAATGGGACCTTATATGTGTGAGGGTAAAAAGACCGCTGCCTATGAAATCTGCGAACAGCTCGACTGGGACGCGCCGGACCGGATTTTTGTCAGTGTAGGAGACGGTTGCATCATCGGAGGACTGCACAAGGGATTAAAAGATTTGATGGCATTGGGTTGGATTGACCGCATGCCCAAGCTGATGGGTATCCAAGCCGCGGGCAGCAATTACTTGTACGAGGTGTGGAAAAATAATGAAGATGTTCTCACCAAACCGCCGATTAACGCGCAAACGGTGGCCGACAGCATCAGCGCGGGGTTGCCCAGGGACCGCATCAAGGCCTTGACCGCTGTAAAGGAGACAGGCGGCGCATACATTTCCATATCCGATGACGACATATTGCGAGCAATTCCGGAATTGGCTCGGGGTGCCGGTGTTTTTGCCGAACCCGCCGGAGCGGCTGCCTATGCCGGCCTGGTGACAGCAGTCGATCAGGGATTGGTTTCCGGGGATGAAACGATCGTCGTGCTTAACACCGGCAATGGCCTGAAGGATGTGGCCGGCGCCATGCAGGCGGTGGATCTGGCAGGAACCAAGCCGTTTTGGGTTCAACCGGATTTTGCCGCCCTAGAGCAGTTGGTGGCCGGTTGGGGAAAGGATTGAAAATTTTCGATTGAAGATTGAAGATTTGTGGTATCGCTTCGCTCTGTCTTTTCTAATTAAATCGATAGAATTGCTTAAATATTCAATCTGGCTATGTCATAAATCATGTGCATATATGATGTGATTTCAATAAATAGTTACTAAGCTTTTTCCGAGACTACGCCCTGAAAAAGTGGCCCCTGAAGGGCAGCAAGCACGACGATAGGTTTATGTCGCAATGCCAGTAAGGGCCTAATTCCCATATTCCATCACTCCAAGACTTGAAATAAGGAGAAATGATAATGATCGATTTAACCATTAATCCTCAAGCGCTCGAAAGAGCCGTGCAAAAAGCCCGGGAAAGAAACATCATTATCCCCACGTTTAAGCAACAGCGTGATCCCGGTCTGATTCCGGACGCTATCATTTCCAAACTGAAAACCGTCGGGCTGTGGGACATCGATCCGCTGAACCTGTTTCGCATCACCTGGCACAACGAACCGGTCGCCCACGGCGGAGGGTATGGCGGCGTTAATTTTATTGAATTTCCCCGGGAGCTGACCGGTGTCGAAGCACGGATCGTGGCTCCCGTCGGCAAGTGGTTTCCCACCGGGGCTCACAAAGTCGGTGCCGCCTTCGGCTGCCTGGTTCCCCGGCTGGTAACCGGTCAATTTGATCCCAGCACCCAGAAGTCCGTATGGCCGTCCACCGGCAACTATTGCCGTGGGGGGGCTTACGACGCCACACTTTTAGGTTGCGCATCCATTGCCATCCTGCCGGAAGAAATGAGTCAGGAACGATTCGAATGGTTGGCCTCAGTGGCGGGTGAAACCATCAAAACACCGGGCAGCGAAAGCAACGTCAAGGAAATATTCGACAAATGCTGGGAGTTGCGGAAATCCGGCGAGGATATAGTCATCTTCAATCAATTTGATGAGTTCGGCAACTACCTGTGGCACCACGAGATCACCGGACCGGCGATGGTCGAAGTGCTCGAGGACATTATGGGGCCTGGAGATACCTTCCGGGGGATTGTTTCGGCGACCGGTTCCGGCGGCACCATTGCTTGCGGTGATTATTTGAAAAAACTATTCCCCGCGAGCAAAATAGCTGCGGCTGAAGCACTGCAGTGTCCGACCCTTTTACACAACGGTTTCGGCGCGCACCGCATCGAAGGCATCGGTGATAAGCATGTACCCTGGATTCACAATGCTAAAAACACGGACATGATCATCGCCGTTGACGACCAAACCCCCATAAGTCTTATCCGGCTTTTCAACGAACCGGCCGGGAAAAAATACCTGGTGTCAAAAGGGCTTCCCGAAACATGGGTCAACGGGCTGGAACAGCTGGGTATTTCGTGTGCCGGCAACCTGGCCGGTGCCATTAAATTCGCCAAATACTATGAACTGGGTCCAAACGATATCATTATGACCGTACTGACCGACTCCATGGAAATGTATGCCAGCCGCCTGAGCGAGCTTACAGAAGCGCACGGCGAATTCACGGAATCCGAGGCTGCCGCCGTCTACGCCCAGCATCTACAGGGGTTGACCATCGACAACATGGAGGAGCTGACCTATTACGGCCGTAAGCGCATTCACAACCTCAAGTACTACACCTGGGTGGAACAGCAGGGAAAAACCTTCGAAGAAATTCAGCAGCAGTGGTATAGCGACGATTACTGGGAAAGCATACCGACTTGTGTGGATAAAATTGACGAGTTGATCGAGGAATTCAACGACAAAACCGGTTTGCTGAATACCTAACCGTACACGGGTTCAGAGGTTCAGGGTTCAGAGATTCAGCCCCGCCTCTGGCCTGAAGAGCGGCTCGTTAATCAATCTTGGAAACCCTGGTCCGCCCACCGGGCTGTAGGCCCCACGGCTTCCGGCTCGTAGAGCCTGCGGCTCGGAGAGAGTACTGGAACAATGGTCTATCGCTCGTGAACTCTATGCTTCAGAGAATTTCGATGGCCGCTGTTTAAAGCTACAGAAGATCGGCGCTTGGTCTTAACCCAACAAACAAAAATGAAACATTATTTTAGATTCAAGATTTGAATCTCTTCTTTCCCTTCATTTACAGAAAAGCCGTGAAAAATTCCAAAGAAACTGCTATATTAAAATTTTCAAAACGGCATTCGTATTAATTAATGAAAGAATAGGAGATTCGTTACCATGAACATAAGGAAAATAGGTTGTTGTTTAAACAGCTTGGCTTTAATTGTTGGATTGATCGCATGCGGCAATGATATATCCGAAACCAATCCATCAACTCAGACAGGCCAGCAGAGCCAGATATCGGTCCAAACTCCTTCTGATCCTCAACTTGCAGCAGTCAGTGGAAAGGTAGTGGAAAAACAAGATGCGAGCATCTATACATATGTTCGCCTGGATGATGGGGCAGGCAATGAAATCTGGGCTGCCGTTCCCAAAACCCAGTTGGAGATCGGAGAGGAAATTGCACTGAAGGGCGGCGCTGTTATGACTAATTTTAACAGTAAAACCTTGAACCGGACATTTGAGTCCATCCTCTTTGCCTCTGGTGTTATTAGAGGTTCAGATAATAAGACCGTTCGGACTCCGGGAGGTACTAACGGCAGTTCTTCGGATGCCGTTCAATCCGAGGTCGGCGCTCACGGCATGACCTCACAATCATCCGGTGGCAGCACTCGCGCAATTGTGTCTTTTAGCGGCGTCAAAGTTGAAAAATCAACCGCTCAGAACGGCTACACGGTCGGTGAGCTTTTTGCTAAAGCTGTCAACTTGAATAACCAGAAAGTAACAGTAAAAGGGCGAGTTGTGAAGATATCCCCTAACATCATGGGGAAAAACTGGCTCCACATTCAAGATGGCACCGGAGATCCGACGACAAATACACATGATCTGGTAGTTACCTCATCCGCTATTGCAGAAAAAGGCACCATTATCTCCCTTGAAGGTGTCCTGGCCGCTGGTAAAGATTTTGGTTTCGGATACAAATATGATGTATTGATCGAGGATGCAGTCGTCGTGAAGTAACCAGGTCCTGCTCATCGATTGTGAATATTTTGTAGAGTGAACCTGTTCTCTGCAAAAAACACAATTTTTTCTTCAATGAAGTTTCTCAAAGGAGAATTTCGCATCCGGAGAAATTTCTTTAACTATTTTTTCGATTTCAGCCCTGGCACTACTGTTGTTCTCGAGTTCTAAAACCAGGTCCATCCAACCCATGCCCGTTCCGGTTCGAACGACTTTACCCAGTCTGTTCTCTACCAGGAGCCTTCCTATTCTATCCCGGGTTTCTAAACCCTGTTTTGATGCAAAATCGTCTCCTGGCCACCTGAATACGATCCTAAGCTTGCTTTCGGTATTCCAGCTATGAGATTTTTGAGGCAAGCCGGTCTTTTCGGGTGGCTCGCTGTCTGAACAATTGGTGACCACGGCAACAATTACAATCACTGCCAAAATTATCGCCGCAAAATCAAAGTTCAAATGCTGTCGGCTCTTCATTTAATTAAGTGACGAATCTTTATTGGTGATTTAAGGTAATTACGCTTATTAAATCATTAATCCAAACTTACCATCAGTCGACTCGAGAGAAGATTTTCTGTCGTTGCTGCCGAATAAATATAACGAGGAACCAGCCGGTGCGGATAGCGGTAGTGGTGTTGTGCCTGAAGGCTTACGTCTTTAAATAAAGCTAAGACCGTCTTTGAAAACGCCGATCCATTCTAAACGTGGATCAACGAAACGAGCTCCGGCACCACTGAAATCTACATATCCTTGTTTCATATTTGTGGAAAAAAGAGCTCTTTCACCAACGAACTCCACTTTTGATTTTTTAGCTAAAATTTTCTATCACAATTATCCACTCTTCTGCGCTCCGGTACCGGTTATCTTTTTGGCGGTTTTCATATAATCCGTCAACATTTCTGATAATAACTGGACTTCTTTAACAATTGTTTCAAAATCCAATAACGTATATCGATAGTCTAATTTTAAGACCTTACCATTCGCCACGACTGTCTTAACTTCGCTCCCGTCAGATGCCCAGATCAAATTTTCGACAATATTATCCAATCGCGAAGGTATCAGATTCGGACGGGTCAAATCTATCAGTACGATATCCGCATCCTTGCCTTTTTCCAAAGAACCGGTATTCAACCGCAAAAATTCAGCGGGTTCAACGGTTATCTTCTGCAACAAAACATCACTGGTTAAAAATGAAGCATCTTGATGCAATGCTTTTTGATACTGGGCGGCAGATTTGGCGGCTAAAATAATATCCTGATTATCGGCGCTGCCTGATCCGTCGGTGGAAATAACAAAGGGAATTCCCATTTCCGTCATCTTTTTAAGGGGCGGCATGCCGGAACCCAGAATGGTATTTGCAAGCGGATTATGCACCACCTTGGCACCTGTTTCTTTTATGATGGCCAGGTCTTTCTCGGTGTTATTTACCTGATGCGCCAGAATAGTGTCGCCATCCAAAAATCCGATACTCTTCGCGTATTCAATGGGGGTCATCCCATACGTTTCTTTAAACCAGGCGGTGGTCTTGGGCTCTTCCGAACTGTGAATATGGATTAACGTGCCATTGTCTCGACTCCATCTTTTGAGTGCTTTTAAGAGTTCGGGGCCGTTTGAAAAAAACTGATCGGGACCCGGTATGATCCATGTTCTGGCAATACCTGCGAATTTTTTGTGATAGTCATTTAGCCTGTCAATCGCCAGATGATGAGGGATATCAAGAATCCTGTCATCATAGTGTCTGTCCTGACTTCCAACGGCAATGATCATTTTGGTATAGGCTTGCTGGTTGGCCTCGACAATATCCGCTACGCTGTATTTATTAAAATTGCAGTGATGCACCATGGAAGAGGTGATGCCGTAATA
>CALZJV010000160.1:20809-23799 GCA_945787595.1 uncultured Desulfobacterales bacterium
ATGACCGTGAGCTTTAACAAAACCCGGTAAGAGACAGGTATGATTACAGATAATGTCGTCGACCGTATAATTTCCCTGTTTTTCAGCACCCACAATAAAAAGGTCATGCCCATAATCTCTTATAATTTGCTCACCTTTTTCTTTGGTATATTCACCTGCTTCTGATAGTTTTTCATCTTCGGTGAGTACATAGCCGTCCTGAATTCTTTTTGATAAACCCATTTTGGGTGACATTGGAACCATGAATTTACTTCTTATCAGGATATGTTTTTTGGAATTCATGATTTAATTTGCTCCATTTCTACCGCTTTTTTCCTGACCCGGGTAAACCGATAAAATGGCCACCAAGGCACCAAGACACAAAGTAAGACTGTATGAAAACCGTTGAGGGTTCAGAGGTTCTGGGTTCAAATGTTAAAACTATTTGAAACTCGTATGGAATTCAATATAACACCTTATCCGGTTTGGCATCCCATTCTTCCAATAACCCAAGACAGCTTTCCCGGTCGACATTTACATTCTCCATCTGAACCACCTGCGCCTTACCGCTCAGGATATCGTAGATTAAACTGTCATCAAATCCGATGAGCGCCACATCGTCCCTAGTCGTCCCAAAATAGAGTTTTTTCAGTCTTGACCAGTGGATGGCGGAGAAACACATCGGGCACGGTTCCGAGGTCGAATAGATCTCACAGTCCGAAAGATCGTAGCTTTCAAGGTGCGCACACGCCTTTCTGATTGCAAGGATTTCGGCATGTGCGGTGGGATCGTTTGTGTTCAACACTTCATTGTGAGCGTGTGCAATCGGCACGCCGTCCCTTACAATGATGGCCCCAAAGGGTCCCCCATGGTTGCGGTTGAATCCTTTGCGTGCCTCTTCAATTGCCGCTTTCATAAATTGGTTCATTATTAGCCCCACTTCTTCTTATTTTTTTCTACAGCCCCTTCTTAAACAGGATAATATAGCACTATAAACGAATGCCTAAAGTGAGCTAAATTGCCTAAAATGACTAAAATTAAGGAAACGCTACGCTCTATCTCTTTTTATAAAATCGACAGAATGCCACAATTTTAGCTCATTTTAGTTCATTTCACATTTTAGCTCAGTTTTCCAATTAAAATCCCAACCCTTTGCAATCCGACTAAAATATTTATCTCTGATAATGTGGCAAAGTAGATTTATCCCCCCTAATTTCCTTTAAATTCCAATTCTCCAATTTCTGGATCTTTCTCAATTTTACCAAGCCAGGCTGCCACAAACAAAGCGGTCATCATCAGATAGCCCCAAAAAATAGTGGTAAAATGCAGCCCCAGATTCGGTGAATGCACGATCCCAATTAGGGTTAAGAACGCCGCCGTACCGGAAAATGTGGCCGCTTTTTTAAAATCAAGATCAATCAGCATGGCCAGAATTGATCCCCATAAGAGGCCGGTGATAATCGCGCCCTGGGACAAAGCGCTTTGCCCGATCCAGGCAATACCCTGTTGGGTGCAACTCTCCGCAAATTCCGCAGAACCGACATTTAGCTCCGCGTTGGCGATGGATACCGCCGATCTGATTTTGGTGGACAGAATATTGGACATATGTGGAATGATCGCCACCGCCACTGCCAATGAATGCTTGGCCGGTGAGGCAGAGAAAGCCTGGGCCGTTATCACCAGACCGACAAAAACCAGCATGGGCGCTACGGCGGCCTCGGGGATCAGATTATATAAGAAATGGATAAAGCCGAAAATTGCGCCCAGAAATAACACAATTCCGACGCCCAACGCATACCCGCAACGACCTTTTAAGCGTTTATAGGCGGGATGCCCGATATAAACGGTGGTGGGAAAAGCACTGCCGAAAATTGTTCCCACCATGGTCCCCACGCCATCCATGATCTGACAGGTGCGAACCGGATATTTATCTCCGGCTGCTTCGGCCGATTCGACATTGTTCATGGTTTCGATAAAATTATAAATCTCGATCGGCAGTACGGCCGCCAAAACCGCTGGATAAGTAAACATCAGCTTTATACCGGCAATTAAATCCCCTATCACGGGAATCGGGGCATGAAACGCAATCCCGGAAATATCAATTTTGGAAGCACCGGCAAAAAACCCGACAAACGTTCCGACGATAATGGCAATTAAACCGGCGGGCAGACGAAACGGCATTTTGATTCCAGCCACCAGCCCGGCCAGAACAATCATTA
Source organism: uncultured Desulfobacterales bacterium (assembly GCA_945787595.1). Next base: position 23,008 of record CALZJV010000160.1, read on the forward strand.
ACGAGGCAAACCCGACCAAGGGATTTTCAAAGATTTTCGCCAACGGAACCGTCGCTATCCAAACAATGGCAATACCGGCCAACGTTCCCAGCATGCCGGCCCGCGGGGTCACCCTTTTTAACCAGGGGCCGACGATGCTTCCCAACATTTCGATGATGCCCCCGATGAAAGCGGCCGCCATACCGACCTGCCAGGCAATCATCGAAGCGTCCGGATTGCCGGAAGCCTTGAGGCTCCAATAGACCGGCCCGATGATACCAAATAGATACACAAACATAACCGGTGTGCTGATGCCGTAAGGCAACGCGGTCACATCGTCACGTTGTTCCCTGTGGGCCAGTCTCCTTGCCAGATAGACATAAAACGATAATCCGACCAGCAAAGATACACCCAGACCCGGCAGGATGCGACCGAAAACGATCGGTTCAGGCATATTGAACACGAATAGACAGATACCGGAGAGTATGACAATATTGGCTAAGTTATCGGCAAATAAGGCCCAGAAAGCCGTCAAATCCCTGCGATAGAACAGCGGGTAGTGCAATTCTTTCTCCATATTGTGCCTCCCCTTTGTGATTGAATAATGTTGATTGAAGATTGAATATTTGTGGAATGCTGTCGATTTAAAAAAGACAGAGCATAGCGATTCATTAAATATTCAATAGTCAATTCCGGTTTATCCAGGTTAGAGACTAAAGTGAATGTTCTTGCCTAAGAGTTCACCACTGAAGGATACGGAATACTAAATCTTCCCGATGGCTTTGAGAATTTTCTCCGGTGTGAACGGCCAAT
>CALZJV010000161.1 GCA_945787595.1 uncultured Desulfobacterales bacterium
TGGTACGATCCCTATTTGCCGTTTTTCCGCCCTGAACATTACCGTGCCAGCAATGTGTTAAAAAAAGGCCGGGGGTTTTGCGTGGGTAAAGCAAGCCTGCTTTGCGCGTTGGGACGAGTTTGCAGCATCCCGAGCCGGGTCGGTTTTGCCACGGTTCGCAATCATCTAGCAACCAAACAGCTCATTGAATTTCTGGGGACCGATCTGTTCGTCTATCACGGTTTCGTGGAATTTTATCTGGCTGACAAATGGATTAAAGCCACCCCTGCTTTTAACATCGAACTATGCAGGAAACACAAAGTCATTCCGCTTGAATTCAATGGCAGAGAAGATTCCATTTTTCATCCATATAGTTCCGAAAAAAAGAAATTCATGGAGTATGTAGATGATCACGGGACATACGCCGACATTCCGGTTAATGAAATCGTCCTTGGATGGGAAACAATTTACGGCAAAGATCGGGTGCAGCAGTGGATTGAGGGATATAAAAGATCAAACGGAAAAACAGATCGCGATTTTGACAAGGAAGAAGTCATCTGAGTTCGGAAGCGGGAATGGGAATGAATTAAAATGCGGAAGTGGGAATTCGGAATGCGGAAATGGGAAGTCAGATTAAGAAAGGGGCAAAAGGTTGACGCGACTCAATGAAATCATTATCGCTATAAAAGGTGCCGGAGAGATGGCCAGTGCCGTGGCCTGGCGGTTGTGCATGTCAAATTTTAGAAAAATTTTAATGCTGGAAACAGATTCTCCGCTGGCAGTGAGGCGTGAGGTATCATTTTGCGAAGCGGTTCATCAGGGGCAAAAAGAGGTCGAGAAAGTCCGGGCTGCACGGGTGCAATACCCTGATGAGATTGAACCGTGCTGGGAGAAGAATGAGATTGCGGTGATGGTAGACCCACAATGGCAGACTTTAAAAACAATACAGCCCGAGGTGGTTGTGGACGCCGTTTTGGCGAAAAAAAACCTCGGGACCCACTTGAAGGAAGCGCCACTGGTCATCGGCCTGGGTCCTGGATTCTATGCTGGAAAAGATGTTCATCTTGTGATTGAGACCAATCGGGGGCACAACCTGGGCAGAATTGTCACATCCGGGGAAGCCGAGCCGAACACCGGAACTCCCGGCACTATCGGCGGCTTTGCTGAAGAGCGGGTGTTGCGGGCGCCGGGTACCGGGCAATTTCTTTGCGTTCGAAATATCGGTGATAGTATCATAAAGAATGAGATTATCGGATCTGTAGCGGGGGTTGAAGTGAGGTCTGGCATAGACGGCGTCCTGCGGGGACTCATTCGTCCGAATAGTCAGGTTACGCGAGGTTTAAAAATTGGCGATGTCGATCCTAGAGGCGAGGTAAGCTATTGCTTCACGATCTCTGACAAGTCCCGGGCCATCGCTGGATCCGTTCTCGAAGCCATCCTGCGGTCTTATAATCGCGCCTAACCCGGGCGCCGTGGGCGAAGAATGAAAAATGACGATTGACGAATGACGAGTATTGGAATCGTTTCGCTCTTTCTTTTTCATAGAATTTTAGCCACTAAGACACGAAGGCACAAAAAAAATATCAAACTTAGCGTGCCTTTTATTAAAAACGGCATTAATAGAAGTATAGTTTAATCTTGGTGATCTCGTACTTTAAAGCATTAGGAAATTTCAAATTCCAAACACCAATGATCTACACGTTTGGGATTTGGGTCATTGTATTTTGAGTTTTGTAATTTGGGATTTAAATAATTTCATTCTGGAAAAGAGGGAAACTATTAATGATTTCGCTAAGGGAAGGGCTGATGCTGGAAGGCGGCGGCGTGGTCAGCCTGGTGGGCGGGGGCGGCAAAACAAGTTTAATGTTCAAACTCGCCCGCGAATTTTCAATGGCCGGCGAAACGGTTTTAACCACCACCACCACCAAAATTATTGAACCGTCACAGGATCAAACGAGCCGTGTGATTCTGTCCGGCTCCGTGCCAAACATACTGGAGCGGGCTGATGAGATGCTGGATAATCATCTGCACCTCACTGCCGCCGTAGCCAAGTTGCCAGAGACCGGTAAGCTTTGCGGTTTCCGGCCAGAGATCATCGGGGAACTTTGGGATGCCGGTCTGTTTCGATGGATTATCGTGGAAGCCGATGGGGCCGCCGGAAAACCATTAAAAGCGCCCGCCGCCCATGAACCTGTTATTCCGGCCTGTACCAAACAATTGGTGGGAATGGTGGGGTTGAATGCGGTCGGTCAGCCCTTGACAGAACGATGGATTTTCAGGCATGAACACTTTGCCCGATTGACCGGGCTGGGGCCGGGTACGGAGGTAACGGATGCCGCCATCGCAGATATATTGATCTGCGACAACGGATTGTTCAAGGGCTCTGGCCCGCAAGTTATGCGCATTGCTTTCCTTAACCAGGCAGATGTGAGGGACAATTTTTGGAAAGGTCAGCGAATCGCCCGGATACTGTCCAAGCGAAATAATACCGGTTTAAACCGTGTGGTCATCGGTCAGGTTTTATTAGACCCTCCGGTTTTAGAGGTTTATGATCTGGACCCTTAGAATAAACGCACCAAGTCTGCAGGACTTGGTAAAATGGCAATGGGAATGCGCAGAAATGTGGATGCCGATACTGGATCCTCGATCTTTGATACTGGATGCTGGATGCTGAATGGCCGAGGCTGGATACTCGATGCTTGATGCCCGAGTCCTAACCAAAAGTGGTTCAATGGAATCATCGAGTTATACTTAACGAGTCGATATCCACAACAGACTTCGGGCAATGGGGGTAACACTCCTTTTCTGGTTATTTGGCCAATACCGCTTTGACTGCCAGTCCGATTTTTTCAAATGAATACGGCTTTTTTAGATAGGGTCCGGCACCCATTTTCTGGGCTGCTTTGACCTGTTCGGATTCTGAGAATCCACTGGCGATGATGGCTTTCTGCTGTGGATGAAATTTGAGAATTTTTTCATAGGTTTCCAGCCCATCTATACCAGGATTCATGATCATATCCAACACCAGCAGATCGGCCGAGTTTTCCTGTAAATACATGACCGCTTCCTCCCCGCTGGGAACCGATAACACGCTATATCCCATTTTTTTAATTATACTCGATGCAATTTCCCGCTGCTGTTTGACGTCATCAACGATTAAAATCGACTCTCCCTTGCCCATGTATTCATCCGCTAATATCTCGGGCTTTTCCTCAGGTAGTTTTTTGCGGGTTATTGGAAAATAAAGGGTAAACGTCGTGCCTTCACCCAGCTCGCTTTGCACGTCGATATATCCATTGAGATCTTTTGCAGTTCCCCATACCACCGCCATTCCCAAACCGGTCCCACTTCGCCCCATGGTCTTTTTTGTGTAAAACGGCTCGAATATCCGATCAATATCTTCCGGTGAGATTCCAACGCCGGTATCCGATACCGTAAGTTTCACATAATCCCCTTCCTCAACGGTATCATAGCCTTTTATAGGGCGGTCGATGTATCGATTTTCAGTAGTGATATTTATGACACCGCCGCTGGGCATGGCTTCGGCCGCATTGGAGACTAAATTCATGATGGTTTTGGAAAGATGAACGGGTGATCCAAGAATATTGAATATTTTTGCTTGCAGATCAGTTACTACTTTAACACCGGGATGGTATTCCAATATTTTGTGATTTTCCGGACTAATCAAATATTGTTCGATCAACTGATTCAGGTTCATGACTTCCGTGACGGAAACGCCTCTGCGGGCCAGGGTCAATAAATCCTGAACGATGGCGGCCGCCTTTTGCCCCGACTCTTGAATGGTTAACAGGGGCTGTCTTAGCGGGCTTTCTTCCGAAACATCCATCAGCAGCAGTTCCGGATAGCTAACAACACCGGATAGAATATTATTGAGATCATGGGCCACCCCACCGGCAAGGGTGCCGATGGCCTCCATTTTTTGGGATTTGCGCAGTTGGATTTCCAGGTGTTGCTGGTCTTCTTCCGCTCGCTTACGCTCCATAATCTCCTGGGTCAGTTCATTGTTGATTTCTACCAGTTGAGACGTACGCATCTTAACGCGGCTTTCCAGCGCCTGGTTGACTTCGCTGACTTTTTTCTTTTCTTCTTCCAGCAGGCGGGCCTGTATGAAATCCCGCCGTAAATAGTATTCAATAGAGTAACCGGCAACCATTCCGAATATGTTGCCAGATAAAAAGAAAAAGTTATTGTTGACGAGAACAGGAATCGGGGTATTGCTTAGCCAAATAGCTGCGATTTCATAAGCTATCACCAATAACCAACCAGAGATGAATGCCCAAATGAACCGAAGTTTGATAAAGCTATATCCATACATAAACGCCAGAAGCAGACCTGCATAGTAGGAATAATTGGCAGGATATGGGGCTATAACTATCATCGCGATAATTCCAAAACCCCCGGCGAGAACTGTGGAGGCAATGGATAACTGCATAAATTTTTTAAATTGAGGTGAGAAAGTAAAGAGGAAATTGGCACACAAGAAGGGGCAAATCACTACGAACCGGATAAACCAAAGTTGCAGCTTTGCATCAGGTACTAGCCATGCGTCGAGAATTCCAAAAACCCCGTAGAAAAATATACCAAGCGTTAATGCAATTCGTACTTGTCGTAAAGAATCACGGAAATATTGTTCCAGAAAAGCTTTTTCAAGGTCTTTCGGAAACGAGAGTGTAATCCAATTTATTTTAATTTTATTTGCGGAAGATGAAAGGATTGGCACTGATTGATACTCCCGAAGTTAATTTGTCAGCTCCATATTCAATTTTTGATTGTAAATCGGGAGAAATGTCATCTTAATAAGTAGCATGGCTTGAAGAAATCTATAAGATTACACCGCGTTACAGTTATTTTCCTTTAATTTTCTGATGGCAGAAATTTGTAGATAATTGTCTTCATTAACGAAGAAATCGATAATCGCCTTTTCTTCATAAGCAATTCTGGAGAGATCTAATGCATTTGAATGGCCGAGCGGGGAATTTATGGAAGCCTCTTGCTGTATTATCATGAAAGCTTCGAATGGATCTTGATATCCCCGGATGAATTGGATGGTTTTATCAAGTTCTCTCAGCCGTTCGACGCTCGCTTCATTTATTGGATTCAAAATTTCAACCGTAATGCTATTTTCATCAACTTGAACATTAACCATTATTTCAACATCCGCCGGTGAAAAATTACTATATTTTGTTCCGGTTTTAATAAGTTCTCTAATTATTCTGAATTGGGCTTGAACAGCGTCATCCGAAATTCCATGCGATTTCATGAAACTTCCGGTTCTTTGCCTTATTTGTTCCATCACATGACCAATTGGTTTTACCTTGAGTTTTATCGAATTTTTCACAGATCTCACGCAGGTTGAGGAATTGTTTCAGACAATAGGTTTTTCGAATATTCTTGATAAAATTTCAGCAAATTACGTGCCAATGCAGGCGCATTTTAAAAATAAACTCGAGATTACAAAGATTTTTCTCTAACGTCATGAAATTATGATGAATACCTTTTGATTTCCTGGAATAATTCGATATCGAAATCAGCAGGATGGCACGCTGTTTGACTGCTTGTCAAATATTTGACAATATTAAGATATAATACAAACTTCGTTATCCGTTCTGTCGACTTGAGGGCACGAGAAGTAAAATAGTTGGAAGGATTAAAAAAGTTGGAATAGGTTGAAGTAACACCTCAGATTGCGGTCACAGATAAATACTGTAATTGAGCGAATGAATAACTCGAGGTGTTCGGATCTCTTGCGCTGTTCCATGAGAATGAAAAATTCCTGGTCCTACATGGGGGTATGCCTGCCTGTCCTGTGGAATGCGGGGTATATTCCTGCCGGATTGCAATCATCCCGCTTCAGACGGAATTGCATTGGATCTCGGCATATCATTTCTGCGTGGATCTTTCAACTTTGTAGCTTAATCGAGAATTTTTTTTCAGGGCTATCTGGGTTAGATATCTGCCGGCTTTTTAATATTAAGAAACATTTGACTTCCTGTAGCCTCAAAAAAAACGGAAACATCCGTTGAACCACAATCCTTTGACAAATCAATAAATTCTTTTTCTGTTCGATGGAGGAGGACCCAATCACACCAATAGTCCATATAGTATTTGGAGGGGTTTGATACATGAAAATTTCCAATAACCATCTTTCCTCCCGGTTTTAATAATTGATAAAGGTTTTTTAGTACGGCTTTTGCCACCTGGGCAACCAGATAGTCGAACAATCCCATTGAATAAATGAAATCGAATTGTCCCAAATTTTGTTTTAATTTTCGAGAGAAGAGCATTGTTCGCACAGAACATTCCAGATAGTCCACATTAATTTTGCTGTCGAATCTTTTTTCAATCTTATGGACTAAAGCGGCTGCTTCAGAATGGGCTAATGGATCCTGATCAAGCAATGTAAAATTATATTTTTTACAATCATTTGGAGACGTCAGAACACCCTGCAATTCGAAAGCAGGCCCGCAACCTACAGATAAAACTTGCACATTCATCTGTTGTGAAAATCCAGCGTCATTATTTACACTGCCTAATAACTTCGCAATTAGTTTAATCCTGTTGCGAACGGATTGGGCAGCTGGATGCTCTACCACATGTTTATGAAATAATTTTGCAAACGTCGAATCGCCCTGGTAATCGTTTAAATATACCATCCTCATCATTTCGGAGTCACCCGGGAAGCCCCTTGGTTTTAGATTAGTTCGGGCTAAAATTGGACAGGAAAGTATATAATGCCAAAGTTGTTTCCTGAAAAAAAATCCATGGTGCTTATATTCTTCTGTGCTAAAATCAGCAACCACATGCCTCAATTCTTCCAGTTTTTTATCGAGAAAACACTTAAATGTTTTCCCTTCCGTGTCGATTATCGCTTTTTGAATTGATCTTCGAATATCTTCGGGTTCCTTGCAGTATTGCGAGTCGAGATCATCAAAAATTTTTTTATATACGCTCAAATCATAGGCGAGGTCGGCGGTATACTCCTTAAATGATTGGCGTATTTTGTCTTTGCGTGCGAAAAGAGCCGGCAGGTCATCAAACCTGGATCGCAAGTTAACAACTTTTTTATTTTTCAGAAGACGCTTGATGTCATAGGCGTCATGGAGGAAGACAAGCCGTCCCGCATATCCATTATCATCGTTTGGCAATATGCGGCAGGGACCGAGCTCGATGCGCTGCCCATTATTTTGAAAAAGCAAGTTGACGTGTTCATCCGAACAGGTAAATAGCTGATCGTCAGCATATCGAAAAATAAGAGAATATTGGGAAGCATAATCGGCATAGATGGGGATTTTTTTGGCACCATGTACTAGAAAGGTTTTTTCCTGATTGCTGACTTCGCTGCTTGTGTCAATTAACTGAAGGTTATTCTTGGCACTCTCCATGGGTCTATCCCGTTGATTTGGGGTTTACTGAAAGGGGTTGTGCATGCGCCGACTACAATAGCTTGTAGCGTGAATGGGAAACGCTGCCCCCAGACGCCGATCGGATTTCTAAATTGATATGCAATTCTACCAAAAATTAGTACTAACTCAGGGAATGTATAATTATTGTCTATATATTATATTATTATTTTCGAGTCAACAAATATTATCTAACAAATTGAAATAATATACTAAATCTTATTTATTGGTTGATTTTAAACTGAAAAAAATAGATATTAAATAAATGAATTTCAATCACTTTATTATTTCAATGTTTCATAATTTTTCTGCTTGCGGCCAACGCTTGTTTTACCTGAAATGACTTCAATTCAGTTGCTGAAAACAAGAATCCTTTTCAGCGATTGAAGCGTATTCATCGTCTTCAATCGGGCTTTCAGAACACAGGAATGAAAAATTTCATGAACCCATCCAGTCCGGCATTTATACATGATGAATAACGAGGTCTGATATCAGTATTGTGGTGTGACAGACTTCAATTGGTTGTTAAACACAGATCCTTGTGCTAAACAGGCTTGGAAATTACAATGAAAGTGCCAGTCCCGGGAATGGAGACTTCTCATTTATTCTCCGGTGATTGCGCTAAATTATGGTTCGTATCCAAGGTATGGTATAAGCCGCATATCGAATTTTATACGGAATTAACCCAGGTCTAAAGGAGATCCCCATGGATTTCGAAATATTTGAAAAGATGGATGCCACTGAACTTCGCAAATATATCCAGTTTCTTTTATGGCATTATCGCGTTGTGGATGCATTCTGGTACCTTTCTGTAACGGAGCAATTTGATGAATCCACTGCGGATCGACTTAATGAACACGTCTGGGGCAAGGTGACGGCTATGGCGGCCAAAGATTTGGTAAAACGGTTTGACATTCAGCAAACAGGCCTGGAAGGTTTTGTCAGTGCCTTGCGGTTTTTCCCGTGGTGTATTCTCGTTGGATATGAAATTGAACAAAAACCCGGTGAGGTGATTATTACCGTCCCTTCCTGTCCGACCCAGGTGGCGAGAACGAAAAGGGGTCTGAACGAATATGCCTGCAAGGAAATGCACCGGGCCGAGTTTACCAGCTTCGCCCAGCAAATAGACAAACGCATTCAGATAAACTGCAGATTTGCGCCGCCGGATCCACATCCGGATGACCTGCACTGTCAATGGAGATTTTCCTTGAGGGAGGAAGGCAGAATAGGGAATTAGAAATGGGGAATGCGGAAATCCTAAATGCAGAAGGTGAAAGGTTAAAGGTGCAGGGTGCAGGACGCAAGGCATCAGGCGTAGAGCGCATAAATTTTGGTTGATTGAGTTGATTAGGTTGATTGAGCCATGCGAACTACTCAAACAAACTTTTCAAATATTTTAATCCAAAACAGCCCTGGGATAGCAAACGGCTATGTCGTAATTGAACCCGTCATTACTAAACGATCTAAATGATATTTCTGCATCCACCAAACCGTTAGGCACTAGTCACAATTTTGGACATTTTAGGCAATTCTCTTCCACGGGGGGTTAAGAATATGATTACTGTAGGAATCGATTGTGGAGCGAAAAACACCAAAACCATTATTATGAAAGACGGTGAGATCATCGGTAAAGGATTGCAGCTGACCGGTTTCGATCAGAAACAGGCGATTGAGAAATCCCTTGATGAGGCAATTCAGGCTGCCGGCATCACCAGAGATGATATTCAACGTATTTGCGGCACCGGATCCGGCAAAAATGCCATTGCCATGGCAGACGATAATGTCAACGACATCAAAGCCATGTCGAAAGGGGCCCATTATTTCTTTCCCAACGCCAGAACAGTGGCCGATGTCGGTGCGGAGGAAGGCCGGGCGGCCAAAATAGATGAAACCGGCAGCCCCATCGATTTTGCCATCAATGAAAAATGCGCCGCCGGCGCCGGTGCGTTTATCGAAGCCATGGCGCGGGCCCTGGAGGTGACCATTGAAGAAATGGGTCTGCTTTGCATGCAATCGGACAAAAAGATCCCCATGAACGCCCAGTGTGTCATTTTTGCCGAATCCGAGGTGGTCGGATTGATCCATGCCAGGACGGATAAGCCGGATATCAGTAAAGCCATTCACGATTCTATGGCCAGTCGGGTCGGATCGATGATTCGACGCATCGGGGTCAATGAAGATGTTGCGATGATAGGCGGTGTGGGTCACAATCCAGGATTTATGGCGGCCATGCTGCGGGAGTTGAAGGTTAAAAAAATCTACATCCCCGATGAGCCGGAGTACGGTGCAGCGGCGGGAGCTGCGGTGGTAGCGGCTGAAGACGCATGATGTTGATTAATCATATAATAGAGGGTTTTTGGGTTTTTTTTAACCACGAAACACACGAAACACACGAAAAATTTGTAAAATAAAAACGGGAAATAAGATTCAAAAGGACGAAATTACATCCTTTTTGATCCCGATTTCCGAATTCCTTTTGGGAGGATATGGAAATGGCTGATGAAAATAAAAAGGAGTTCTGGCAGTGGACCGAATCCAACTGGAAAAATCCTGATATTGAATGGAAACCGGCACAATATATTACGGTCGGCATCGACGTCGGTTCCGTTAGTTCTCAGGCGGTTATTATGGCCGATGGTAAAATTTGTGCATACGGCAACATGCGGACCGGGTCGGACAGCCCGAACAGTGCCCGCAAGGCCTTGAAATTTGCATTAGAGGCTACAGATATACCCGAAGATCGTATGAATTATTGTATCGGGACCGGGTATGGTCGTGTCAATGTTCCTTTCGCGGACCGCTCCATTACGGAGATCGCCTGCCATGCCCGCGGTGCCAATTTCATTTACGGCCCCCGGGTGCGCACGGTGTTGGATGTGGGCGGCCAGGATATTAAAGCGATACAGTGTGATGAAAAAGGAAAGGTCACCAATTTCCTGATGAATGATAAATGTGCGGCCGGCACCGGTCGTGGTATGGAAGTATTTTGCGATTTAATAGGGGTGTCCATTAATGAAGTCGGCGATAAATCGTTTCAATATCAGGGAGAAGAGCCGGAGGCTGTTTCGAGCACCTGCGTGGTCTATGCTAAATCAGAGGCTACCGGACTTTTGCGTAAAGGCTGGACCCAGGAGCAAGTGCTGGCCGCCTATTGCAAAGCCATGGCCGAGCGAATTTACGCCTTGGTTGAAAGGGTCGGCGTCAAGCCCGAGTTTGCCGTGACCGGTGGAATGGCCAAAAACCGGGGCGTTATGGAACGCCTGATGCCGATGCTCGGAATGGAGCGCATGAGAACCGAATGGGATACCCAGATTGCCGGTGCAGCCGGCGCCGCTCTGTTCGCCTATGCGCTGTGCCAGAAAGGCAAGGGACGAAAGAAGTAAATTGTTAACGGTTACTCGTTATTAGTTTGAAATGGCAGAATATCAACTATCGATTAACAGATAACGATTAACGAATAACTCAATTCATAAGCCACCGGCTATGCCGGTGAGAATTTAAAGGGTTCTACCGTTACCGCGAAGGCATGCTTGATGGGTGCAAACTCGATCGATGCCGGCGGCTTATGAATTGATATAAAAAAGAATTTTTGCTTATATATTTTACAATTTGTTTGGTATAAGCCAGCAAAACAACCATCACCAAATCCGGTTGAAACAAACAGGATACTTTCCATTGATATATCGGTCAAGTGGTCATCAAGACAGACAGATCCAGCGAAACAGAGATAAAAAAATGTCCCCAAAAAAAACTTCG
>CALZJV010000162.1 GCA_945787595.1 uncultured Desulfobacterales bacterium
TGGAGGGTAAACTGACGCTGTCGCAATGCAGGATTGATTTGAACGAAGACTTATTTAGCCTGAAATCATTGGAATTCAAAGATATTGTTGCGGATCTAACACTCAAAAACAATACCTTGACCATCAAACAAACCCGTGCCAAGGGAAATCAGCTGGATGCCGACCTTACAGGTACGATTGCATTAAGCGGCCAAACCGCACTGAATTTGACCATATCGGTGACACCGCACCATCTGTTGCTGGCAAAAATTGAAGACACCATTCCGATGGACTTTTTACGTAAAAAAAAAGCCGGAAAAGCAGCCATTTCGTTTAAAGTCAACGGCACCTTGGATGAACCCGGCTTTTCTTTAAATTAAAATATGATGAATCGCTATTTTACCATCGCCAATTTTTTTCTGATCACCGTGGGTGTTTATCTCTGTGTGAACGCGTTTTATACGTTTGTGACTGCACGACTGGACTTTGGTATATCTGCCGGCGTTACTGAAAGCCGGGTTTCATCATCTCCTGTCGAGATATCCCACCTACCCTTGATGGATTATGCGGCGATTACTAAACGCAATATTTTTAATACCAGCACACAGGAACAAGAAGCGGCTTCGGTGGTCAAAAGTGAATTGAATTTGGAACAGCTCAAACAGACCGATCTTAAATTAAAGCTGTGGGGCACGGTAATCGGGCGAAACGAAGGGGACTATGCGGTAATTGAAGATACCAAAGCTAGAGAACAAAATCTATACCAGACCGGAGATACCATCCAAAATGCCGTTGTCAAGCTGATATTAAGAGAAAAAGTCGTATTGAAGGTCGGGGATGACGACGAAATTTTGGCGATGGAGGAAAATACCGGTCGAAGCGGCAGCAGTCGGGCAGGCCGGAGGGACCAGCGTACTTCCGAGCCAAGGCTGCCGGTTTCACCCTCTGCCCGCAAAATAAGATTGCGGGGTGATCAAGTTGAAAAAGCGATGCAAAACCTGGGCGAGCTCATGGAGCAGGCAACCCTGCGCCCGCATATCGAAGATGGTGAAGCCGCCGGAATATCCATCACCGGCATCAAACCCAACGCCATTTTCAGGAAGATGCGGTTAAGAAACGGCGACATCATTACCGGCTTAAACGGTAATCCCATTGGATCCGTCGAAGATGCCATCAAGGTTGTTGAACAATTATCATCGGGATCCGGCATGCAGCTCCAGATAAAGCGCCGGGGCCGCGAGCAATCCCTTGATTACAGTATCGAATAACGCAAGTAAAATTCGGCATCTTCCATTAGAGCGCAAAAGCAGTTTACCTTATTTTTTTTGAAAGAAATTAATTAACCACCAAAAATACGAAAGATACTAAAAAAATGCAAATTTTATTCTAAAATATTTCGTGTATTCTGTGGTGAAAAATTAAAGCTCTTATAGGATTTATGTAACTGAAAGGATCACAAGCCTAAGCGGAATTAATATGAAACCAATCCCACTGACAATGAAATACTTCCTGATTTCTATAATATCGATATTAATCGTCACGCAGATATCTCATTTAAGCCTGGCACAGGACAGCGGGCAATCCAATTCAAGCCAGATAGCAGAAAGGCAGCAGCAATTTGTCTCAATTGATTTCAATAACGTGGATATCAACGTGTTTATCAAATTTATGAGCGAATTGAGCGGAACCAACTTTGTGGTGGATCAACGGGTGAGAGGCAAGGTCACGATTATATCCCCTTCGAAGATTTCAATGAAAGAGGCCTATAAAGTGTTTGAATCGGTGCTGGAAGTGCACGGTTATACCACCGTGAAGTCCGGTGAGGTGGTTAAAATTATTCCTGCGCCGGATGCACGCTCAAAAAGCATTGAAACCATGCTGCGGGAGGAGGCATCGGCGCCCGAAGACAAAGTGGTCACCCAGCTGATTCCTTTAAAGTATGCCAATCCTGTTGAAATCAAGAGGCTGTTTACACCCATGGTTTCCAAAAGCAGTGTGATCCTGGCCTATCCGCCGACCAACATCCTGATTGTGACGGATGTGTATTCGAACATCAAACGGCTGCTTAAAATCATAAAAGAAATCGATATCACCGGCATCGGTCAGGAAATTTCCGTGATCCCGGTGGACTTTTCAGATGCTACCAAGTTGGTCACTTTGTTGAACACCGTCTTCAAACCGACAGCTAAACAAAGAAAGGGTGTCCAGCAAAAAACCCTTACCATGGTGGCGGATGAAAGAACCAACACCATTGTATTGCTGGCCAGCGAAATAGACACCCTGCGGATTAAAAAGCTGATCGCCATGATCGACAAGGAAACACCCCGCGGTAAAGGCAAAATTCATGTTTACTACTGCAAGAATGCCACCGCCGAGGAACTGGCCAAAGTACTTCAGGAAGTGCCGACCAAAGATACCGGAGCACCCACGGGCAAAAAGGCGGCACCGGTGGTGGCCGGCAAAGTCAGGATCTCTGCCGACAAGGCCACGAACAGCTTGATTATCATGGCCGACAAGGAAGATTACATGGTTCTGGAAGATGTCATCAAAAAACTCGACATCCCCCGATCCATGGTTTACATCGAAGCCTTGATCATGGAAGTTGATATGACTAAAAGCCTGAATATCGGCATCGATTGGACGGCCTTTGGCAAAGCATCGCTGGACGGCAAGGAAACGCTGTTCGGCGGCGGATTTGCCGGCGGGTTTCCGGGCGTGACAGACCTGTTGCAGGGCGGCCTTACCCTGGGGATGGTGACCGAACCGATGAACATCGCCGGCATCGAGGTTTCAAATATAACTGCGATCATCAATGCCGTTAAAACCGATGACGACTTTCGCATCCTATCAACACCCCAGATATTAACCACGGATAACGAAGAAGCGCGCATTGTGGTGGGAGAAAATAGACCCTTTCAGACACGATCCACCACCGACACCTCCGGCGGCACCTTTGAATCGTTTGAATACCGGGACGTGGCGAAAACATTGAAGATTACTCCCCATGTCACCGAAGACCGTCTGGTACGCATGGTGATTAACCTGGAGGTCACGACCATCAATCAGGCGGCCACTTTGACGACCGCGTCCACCCTGCCCGTCACCAACAAACGCACGGTGGACACCACCGTTATTGTCAAAGATGAGCAAACCGTCGTCATCGGCGGACTGATCGATGATTCCACCACGGTCAATGAAAGCAAAGTTCCCGTATTGGGTGATGTTCCCCTCCTGGGCTGGCTGTTTCGAAACAAATCTGATAATAATGTTAAGACCAACCTTTATATTTTTATAACCCCCCGGGTGATTAAAAGCCCGCAGGAAGCAAACCGGATATTTAAAGGAAAAAAAGAGGAAATCGATACGATTAAAGCGGGCAGCATTAAATTGAACGAAAGACTCCCGGCAGACTCTAATAATGAAGAAATAATTCCTGAACCCATTCCAGAGCCAAAGAGGCATGAGTTTAGGATCGAGACGCCGCGGTAAGGGAAATTGAATATTCGGCCGAAAATTGTTTAACCTATGAGAACCCAATTATCCCAAATACTTGCCGACAATTATCATCTGAATGAAGATGTTTTGGCCGAGGCTCGCCGGATCCGGGAGGAAAAAGGCGGAAACATCGGCGATATCCTGGTCCAGCAGAAAAGCATTTCCGAAACCCAGTTGCTTGAAGCCCTGAGCAACCAGTATGATCTTCCTTACTGGCCCATATTGCCCCTGGAAAATATTGAGTCCGAATTCATTGAAAGAGTTCCTATTCAATTTTTGAAAAAATATTTTATGGTGCCGCTGGAATATGAGAAGCCCATTACCGCCGCAAATTGCGGTCTGTTGCCACGCAATGGGACTGACGCCGATAACCAGATATGCCCGCCCGGGCATATCATTGCCATCAACGACCCGCTAAACTTTCACGCCCTGGATGATCTGGTTCGTATCATGGGATTAACCGATTTCAAACTTGTACTTTCAGGACGCGAGACAATTCTTTCTGCCATCAACCTGCAATATGATCTGCGCAGGGATTCAGCCGAACAGCTGGTTCAGAACATGGAAGAAAACGGCAGTGATATTCTGAGCGAAATTGAGGAGACCGCCGATCTGTTGGATGACACCAGTGAGGCCCCGATTATTAAACTGGTGAATCACATTATCTCCCAATCCATCAAGGCCCGCGCCAGTGATATTCATATCGAGCCTTATCAGCACAGTTTCACAGTGCGATACCGCGTTGATGGCATCCTGTATGACCTGCTGACACCGCCGAAATGGATCCAACCCGCCCTGATCTCAAGGATAAAGGTCATGGCGAAAATGAATATTGCAGAGAAACGCCTGCCCCAGGATGGACGCTTTGAAGTCAAGATCGGGGATCAGAGCATCGACCTGCGGGTATCGACCATTCCCACCGCTTACGGCGAGCGTGTGGTCCTCAGGTTGTTGAATAAATCAGGGTCCCTGCTGGAATTGACGGACCTCGGTCTGAGTCCCGAGCGGCTTAAACTGATCAAAGATCTGGTGGCCTCTCCCAATGGCATCATCCTGGTGACCGGCCCTACCGGCAGCGGCAAAACCACAACCCTTTATGCCGTTTTACAATCGATTAACACGCCGGACATCAATATTATCACCATTGAAGATCCTATCGAGTATCAGATAAAAGGCATCAGTCAAATCCAGGTAAATCCGAAAATTGATCTCTCTTTTGCCCGGGGGTTGCGATCGATTGTGCGCCAGGACCCGGATGTGATACTTATCGGTGAGATTCGAGATCATGAAACTGCGGAAATCGCCGTGCAGTCGGCCCTGACCGGGCATTTGGTTTTTTCCACCTTGCACACCAATGACTCCGCCAGTGCGATTACCCGCCTGGTGGATATGGGGGTTGAACCTTTTTTAATCTCCTCATCCGTTTTGGCCGTGGCAGCGCAACGACTCATCCGCGTTCTGTGTGATGATTGCAAAAAGGCCTACGAACCCAGTACCATTTATCTGGAAAGCATCGGTGTCTCTCCGGATCATTTCAATGATGGCCATATTCATAAAGCCGTGGGGTGTGACAAATGTATTGGCACCGGCTACAGAGGACGACTGGGGATTTTTGAAATAATGCGCTTGACTGAAAAATTAAAAAGTCTCATTCTAACGACCTATGATTCCAACCAGATCAAGAGCGCAGCACGCCGCGAAAAAATGATGAACCTGCGCCAGGACGGCATCCAAAAGGTAATGAATGGTGTGACAACTATCGAGGAGGTGTTGCGGGTGACGCAAAAGTAGATACTGACTTCCGGTTTGCCTCCTTCGCCCTGCGGGCAGGCTGGTTTAAGGCTGAAGGTGCATGGCACAAGACTCAAGACGTATATAGTTTATTGAGTTGATTAAGCTGATTGAGTTTATAGGATTTGTTGAGCTGATTTAATTACCCTATTAACCAGCCAATTGTGTTTCATCCTGCTTCTTTCTTAAACCGATTCAATCCGAAATCCCAAATCCGTAATCAAGAGCCCCTGTCTTCCGACCTCTTTTTTCTTTCCGCATTCCGCATTCCACATTCTGTTTCTTCTGCTACTCCAAGTCACGTACCGGCAGGGCCCGGTAGCCCCGTTTCTGCGCCTTGCGAACCGTATAATGATAGACATTGTCAAAGTTAAATATGCGTGCCGAAGGTGCCTGGGGATTCACTTCCGAAGTCCAGATCCAGCCGCAGCTTAATCTTACTAGCGGGGTGACCTTAACCCACTGACCGCAATCCGTTTCGTAACCTTTATCATTTTTATCCTTTACCACAATGCTTTGCAGTTCCTTCAGTGTGGGAAGCCGCCAGTTATCATAATCCTTTTGTAGGGTCAGCGGGAATGTGTATTTGACCCACTTTTCAGCCTGAATCCAATTGATATCGCCATTGTTGTCCGTCTTGGACCACATGAGTCCAATCTCATGGTCGGTAACCGTGCCATCACCATTATCCGTGAAACGCTCACCCGCCGCAGCCGGTAATAAACTAAAAAAAATTGCAAACGCTATGATGGCGAGCCTTGGTAAAAGATGTCCGAACATCTTGCCCTCCTTCCAGGATAGCTGCCTCAGGTATTGGCCTGACGGCGATTACCCGCTTTATTGTCGCAATTGGTAAAGAGTCCTGGTTAGAATAGATCTTTTTCCGTTTTTTATACCCAGTATTTTAACATTCCACTATTCTCTCCGAGGCGTAGGCTCTACGAACCGGAGGCCAATAAATTGTAGAAATTCCGATACATATAATTATCCCTGTTTGCCGAAGGGTTATGAAATACCGATACGCTTTTTTAGTCGTAGGGCATTTTTTTCGTCCCGGTACGACAGGATGGGTATGGGTGATCTCCGAAAAAATTTTTCCGCCACCGACCCCATCAGAATATGTTCCAGATTCGAACGGCCTTTTATGCCCATCACTATCAAATCGGCATTTTCGGCAACGGCTATTTGCAGCAACTCAGGCACCGGATAACCGACCTTAATAACGGTATGGACTTTATCCGCCGGATATGAAATCTTTGCGAGAATGGTGTTGAGGGTTTTCAGGCGGTCCGCTTTTATCTCTGAAACGTAATGTTCGCTGTCGACTTCATATCCCATGGTTGCAACCGTGCTGATGGCTTCGACATCCCTCACATTAATAATACTGGCGACCATCAGCTCGGCCTCCATACCTTCAGCGATTCGGGCCGCATAATTCAAAAGTCCCTCTGAATATTCCGTAAAGTCGACGGCGGCCATAATTTTATTGATGTTATTCATCTTCAGGTTTCCTTTCGTGAATCTGTCAATTCTCCACCCGGTGTAATGAACGACATTTTCAGTGATATTTTTAGGCGGTCTCAGCTGCTGCAGCCGCTGTAACCGGCTTCGGAGTCCGTGGCCGCTGCATTAAGTAGAGCGCCCCGAAAAGGCCCAGGCCGATCAGATAGGTCCAGTAGCGCTGCCCATGGGGCAGGCCGACCCATCTCGCGATGAGATCCGGTCGCATTAAGTTTAATGTGACAAATAAAAACAGGGGTATCTCATAGAATTTATTTTTGGCGACAAACCAGCCCTGGGTGGCGGAAGCAAAGGCAAAATTACCGACGCAGGCCATGGCGAAGATTAACAGCGCCTGAATCCAGCTGTTGATGTTATGCAAAATCAAATCACTGTTAAAAATGAACATGAAGGGTAGGATGGCCGTTCGGATATCGTACATGAATCCCTGTAAACCGGTGGGGATGGGCGGCGATTTGGCAATCGCCGCCGCCGCATAGGCCGCCAGTCCGACCGGAGGCGTATCATCGGCCAGGATTCCGAAATAGAAACAGAATAGGTGAGCGGACATCAGCGGTACGATAAAATCCATGTAGCCGCCGACCTCAACGATCACCGGGGCCGTCAGAGAAGCCATGACGATATAGGTGGCCGTCGTAGGCAGCCCCATGCCGATGATTAAACTGGCGAATGCAGTGATTACCAACAGCAAGAAGATATTGCCGCCGGAAAGCACATCGATGACCTCGGTGATCAGCCCGCCGAGACCCATGGCAACTACGCCCACAATGATGCCGGCGGCTGCTGTGGCCAGGGCAACCGAACACATGTTCCGCGCTCCGGTTGCCAGGGACGAAAAGATTTGGACGACACTGTATTTAAACGCCGGGCCGATGGGTTCTTTATTTAAATAGGCCTTGACCGGATGTTGGAACAACATGAGGATAGCCATCACCCAGATGGCATTAAATGCTGCCAGCTCGGGCGAGTGGCGGACGACGATCAGTTCATAGAGCAGCATGGTAATGGGTATCAAAAAATGAATGCCGCTTAGCAATGTTTTAAAAAAATGTGGCAGTTCGCTGCGGCTCAGGCCTCTGAGACCCAGCTTGGAAGCCTCGATATGGGTGATGTAAAAAAGCGCTGCATAGGAGGCAAAGGCAGGTACGGCGGCGGCCTTGATCACCTCTACATAGGGAACGTTGACATATTCGGCAATGATGAAGGCCGCGGCCCCCATGATGGGAGGTGCCAGTTGGCCGTCCGTGCTGGCGGCGACCTCGACGGCGGCCGCTTTTGTGGCGGGATAACCGACCTTTTTCATCAAAGGAATGGTGAAGGTTCCGGTGGTAACAATATTGGCGATACTCGATCCCGATACCAGACCGGTGAATCCGCTGCCCATTACCGCGGCCTTAGCCGGACCGCCCTTAAACCCACCCAGGATACTTAAAGCCAGCTGGATAAAGTAGTGGCCGGCCCCCGCCTTTTCCAACATGGACCCGAAGAGCACAAAAAGAAATACTATGGTGGCGGAAACGTCTAGCGGGATCCCATAGATACCCTCTGTGGACATGGTAATCTGGCCGAAAAAACGACTGAGCGAAACGCCCTTAAAGGCAATGACATCCGGCATGTAGGGACCGAAGAAGGCATACAGGCAAAAACATGTGGCAATTACCGACAGGGCCGGACCGATAACACGCCGGGCGGCTTCCAACAACATGAGCAGCAGGATCAATCCGATAACAAGATCCCGCGTGATGGGTGAACCATAGCGTTGATTGATCCCGGCATAGTCCACGGCAATGTAAACGGCGGCAAAGCAGGCCACAATTGCAATCACAAAATCCCACCAAGGGATTCGATTTTTAATGGAAAGGAATTTAAGACCCAGACGGGTTGTTTTGAAAGCGGGGTAATTTAAGTAGACGATCAACAGGGCAAATCCCAAATGGATGGCTCGGATAAATACCGTATCCAGGATCCACCAGCTGGCAATGGAGAGTTGGAAGAAACTCCAGATGACCCCGATGGTGGGAATCACCCATTTTGTGACATTCTGGGGTCTTCTGGCAATCCCCTCCTCCTCTTCAGCCATCTTCCGGGCAATTTCGAGCCCTTCATCCTTTTCCTGATTCGTATGGTTATTGGTCATTTGGCCCACCTATCATCCTGTTGGGATCCGAAAATGCAATCTATAAACGTAAATCAATCCAAACCCGGATAAACCGGAATTCCCCGGCTCGGACCCGGATTTTAAGGAATCGAATAAGTTCGCTTCGATCATGATTGGAATAATGGAAAGCTGGAATCTTGGAATGATGGGTTTTAATAAATCAGGATTCAATACATATATGATTTCATTAAAATTCTTGCTTTGATGATTTATTTAGCGGAAAAAACCAGAAAACAGATGCTTGCCGAGCATCATTAGAATAGTAGATTCAACGTTTCTTTTAGGGTAGTTTGTCTTTCCGCTTTTCATAGCCGATATTCCAACATTCCACTATTCCATCATCCATGCGGCTCATCAAGAGAATGGCCGCAAAAAATATGGTGATAAAATCAAATTAAAGAAATTCCGATACATCAATCACGCCTTCCCCTGCTGGCAATTGAACCATCATCTTGCGGGGACTGGATCAATGCGGATGGATAGGCGGCGGCCTTAGGCCGCCGCCTGTGTGTCTATTTCTAACTTTTAAACCCTGGTCCTCCCGCCCTCCGAGCTGTAGGCTCTACGAGCCGGAAGCCGGGGCGCAGTCGAGCCGGAAGCCGGGCTGTAGCCCTATGGGCTGGAAGCCGGGCCAGGATTCTTTAATTAGCGGTATTACTTCAATCCAACTTCTTTATAATATTTCATGGCACCCGGATGAATGGGGGCGCTCATGCCCTCTAGCATGTTCTCCTTCGTCAGGCCGGCATATGCCGGATGCAGCTTTATAAATGATTCAAAATTATCGAACACCTCTTTGGTAATCGCATATACGACATCATCCGGCACCTTGGCGGAGGTCACAAATGTCGCTTTTACACCAAACGTGGGGACGTTTGCATCATTCACCGCACCGGGATAGAGCTCCTTGACCCGGGTAACAGCTTTGGCATAGTAGGGATATTTTTCGAGCAGACTTTCTATATTTGTAATGGGCACGAATTTCACCTTGCGTACGCCTGAGGTGGCTTCCTTGTAATAACCACTGGGATGTCCAACCGTATAAAAGGCGGCATCGATCCTGCCGTCCTGGATCAGTCCGGGGGCTTCTGCTGCCTTTAAGCTTTCGGCATTAAAATCCTTTTCGAAATCCAGGCCGTTGGCAGTTAGCGCATCGATGGCATTTTTTCGGTAACCGGAACCTATGTTTCCGATGTTGACGCGTTTGCCCTTTAGATCCTGCAGGCTGTTGATATTGGCATCCACGGCTGCAATCAGATCAACTGTTTCTGGATGGATTGAGAAGACCGCACGCAGATCCTTCTGGGGGCCTTTGTCTTTCCAGTTGGCGATACCCTCGACTGCCTGGTACTGCCTGTCGGACTGGGCCACGCCAAAATCAAGATCGCCCGTCATAACGGCATTGATGTTGAACACGGATCCGCCGGTGGACTCCACCGTGGCCCGGATCCCATATTCCTTGCGATTTTTGTTGACCATTTTGGCAATCGCGCCGCCGGTGGGGTAGTAAACGCCGGTAATGCCGCCGGTTCCGATGGTCACAAATGTGGTTTTGGCATCAGCCGTTTTTTCAAACGGCCCGAATCCCGCCAGAAGGGAAAGTCCAAAAATAAGTGCTACGGCAATAACGAATGTCCTTTTCATATGAAACCTCCTTTGGTTGATATGATTCGCGTTTAAAGGTTAACGTTGCTGATTTTTCAAACAGACCACCACTATCTAGTTTTCTCACCCCTTTCAGTGAAATTAATAAATTAACTAAGCATTAAAGTATGAATTGAATTCATATTATATCAACCTTTACCAGATCAAACACCGAAAAGCAACAGATAAATGCTTCAGATTGGGATTTGGTTTGGATCGTTGGGAAGGCCTTCGGCCGTTGGAGGTTTGAGGCAATGGATTTCTTGGCCTCAGCCTCTATTCTCAAACGATCATCGTCCTACCGCTTTATAAGCTTTCAGTTTTTCTGTCTCTCACCTTCCCAGCTTCCCCACTTCCCAACTTCTGCTTCTCTATGCCCCGTGCCCCATGCCCTTCGCCCCATGCTTTCAGCAAGCGCTTCATAAGATGTCGCTTCGGCCTCCCGCCCCCGCTTGCGGCAACCAGCGGCATAAATGGCACATTTATTTCGCAGGTTGTCGACTGCGGCAC
>CALZJV010000163.1 GCA_945787595.1 uncultured Desulfobacterales bacterium
AAACCTGACACCTGAAACCTTGAACAGATTTGATCTATGGCAGAGCCGATCACCTCTGACCTGGCCCTGAGGACCAGGTTTTCGATTTTGAATAAATACCCTGAATATTGGTCCTGTGGTTTCCGTCATGCTTGATATAGCCGGCTTCGGATAGTTCAACCCTTATCTTTTTCGCCAGTTCAACCGATGGATTGTATCCGATCGCAATAAATACCCCTCAACGTCTAATGTTCACTTCTCTTTTCTTTTTCCTCGAATTTTCTTTTTTACTTTTTCTTTTGCTTTTACCAACCGGGCCTTTTGCACAGCCACTTTCTCTTTGACACTTTGCTGATATTTATTTACAGCCGCAAAGGACAAATAATAGCTCAAAACAGCCAGGGGCAATCCAATTATGATGCCACCTACCGTCAATGCACCAAATATTACGGGGGCATTTTTCAGCATTTCCTTGACTATACTCCAGGTGAAATCATCAGGCAAGTTCAGTGTCGCCTTCAGTCCCAGCAGCTTGGCACCGACGATATACGTAATACCATAGATAAAAGGGGAGGTAAGGGGATTGGTAATCAAAACCCCAAACGCTGCTGAAATTTTGCTCCATTTGAGCAGGGCGGCAAAAAAAATCGCGATGGGCATTTGAATTCCTATCGTCGGCGTCATACCGATAAAAATACCCAGCGCAAAGCCTAATGCGATTTCGCGGGGTTGACCTTTAACTTTTATAAATCTGTCATATACCCTGCGAAACAGATTTTGCAAGTTATCTTTCTTTTTTCTTTTCGATGGTTTTAATTCGACAGACATCTATTCATTGTTATGCTAAGTAAACGCTTCAGGTTAAGTTGGTTACTTACGAAAGGACGGAGAAAAGGTCGGAATATCCGGTCAGATGGATAACCACCGAACTGGCCGTCGGCTATGCGCCCAGATCATATAATGATCTGGAAGCAATCCGCACGCAGGGAATCGCCGCCACTGTCAATCTACCCAAAATGTCTGCACCAGTTGTTACGCGTTCTCTTTATTTCTTGATTTTCTTCAAAAATACTTAGGCTAATTCCTTCTGGTTTTCTGATGGCTTAGACGAAGTTACATCCATCAGCGCTTTCAATTCTTCTCCCTCAATTTTCTCCTTTTCAAGCAATAACTTGGCACCTCTATCGAGAATTTCTCTTTTTTGGCGTAAAATCTCCATCGCCCTTGAATACTGCTGGTTGATGATTTCGCTGACCTCTCCATCAATGAGCTCGGCTGTGGCTTCACTGTATTCCACAGCGCCTTCCATCGGAATGTTGAGATACTGAGCTCTTTTTTCTCGAGCAAAATAAACCTGGCCTATCTTAGCGCTCATGCCATATTCCTTGACCATGCTGCGGGCAATATCCGTGGCCCGGGCCAGATCGTTGTGGGCGCCGGTGGAAATATCCTCAAATACAAGCTCCTCGGCGGCCCGGCCTCCTAATAGCGTCGTAATTTTGTTGAGCAGTTCTGTTTTTTGCATTAAAAATCGATCTTCGGTGGGCACCTGCATGGTATAACCCAGTGCGGCAATCCCCCGTGGAATTATGGAAATCTTCTGGACCGGATCCGTGCCGGGCAACGCTAAAGCGGTAATGGCATGGCCCATTTCGTGATAAGCCACAATTTCTCTTTCTTTAGCATTGATCAGCCGATTCTTCTTCTCCAAACCGGCAACGACTCTTTCAACAGCCTCTTCAAATTCCGGCATCCCCACTTTCTTTTTATTGCGGCGTACGGCCAGCAGTGCGGCTTCATTGATCAGATTGGCCAGATCCGCACCCACCATGCCGGAGGTCATACTCGCCAACACCTCCACATCCAGATTCCCCTCTGTTTTAATGTTTTTCAAATGCACTTTTAAAATTGCTGCCCGGCCTTCCTTATCGGGACGATCGACCAGAATATTGCGGTCAAACCGGCCGGGACGCAGCAGCGCCGGATCAAGTATCTCCGGACGGTTGGTAGCCGCCAGCAAAATGACGCCCACATTAGGATCGAAACCGTCCATTTCAACCAGGAGCTGGTTGAGGGTCTGCTCACGCTCATCATGGCCACCGATCGTCCCAAAGCCGCGGGCTTTCCCCAGGGCGTCCAACTCGTCAATAAATATAATACAAGGTGCCTTTTGTTTAGCCTGTTCAAAGAGATCCCGGACACGGGCTGCTCCCATTCCCACGAACATTTCAACAAATTCCGAGCCGCTCATACTGAAAAAGGGAACACCGCTTTCGCCGGCTGCGGCTTTGGCAAGCATGGTCTTGCCCGTACCCGGCGATCCGACCAGCAAAATTCCCTTTGGAATTTTCCCACCGATGTCTGTAAATTTTCCCGGTTCCTGTAAAAATTCAACCACCTCCATAAGCTCCTGTTTGGCTTCATCCACACCGGCGACATCCTCGAAGCGTGCATCGATGTCTTCCTGCATGTATACTTTGGCCTTGTTTTTTCCCAGGGTCATAAATCCGGGCTGCTGGCCGCTCATACGCTTCATCATAAAGTACCAGACCCCAAAAAAAATAAATACCGGGATTACCCAGGACAGAAGTGTGGGCAAGAACTGGGATTCGATCTCGCCTTTGAAGTTCACATTATATTGCTCGAGCAGTTTGGAAGTCTCAGGATCGACTCTCACGGTCTTGAACACAATGTCTTTGGCCGGGGCCCCTTCACCTTCCTTATATTTACCCTGGATCTGATTGGATGAAATGGCCACCTCTATAATTTTATTTTCCTTCAAGAGCTTTAGAAATTGGCTATACGTGATTGTTTTAATTTCGAATGCAGAAACCATATAGTTCTGGATGATAAAAACAAACCAGATCCCTAATATGACATACCAGATGGAAAATTTTTGTTGCTTCTCCATTTAACCTCCTTTCCCAATTTTCACCGCTTTTTATTGAGGAATACTTTAACTTGCATTTAGGTGCGAATTATCGATAGTCAGGGGATGCGGACTTTTGCAACGCCGTAATTCTGTCCTCGAGATGAGGATGGGTTGCGAAAAGAGCAGCCAACCCTCGCTTTCTGGTCCCCGAAATACCAAACGCAGCCATCTCGTCAGGCAAGTGTTGTTTATTTATGGATGCCCTCAAAGTCTCAAGGGCACCTATCATCGGCCTTTTGCCCACCAGACCGGCTGCACCGCTGTCTGCGCGGTACTCTCTCCTGCGGGAGAACCAGAAAACAATGATCGATGCCAGGATGGCGAGCAATATTTCGGTCAAAATAGTCGTTACCCAGAAGCCAATTCCATGTCCTCTCTCGTTTCTGAATACCAGCCTATCCACAGTGTGGCCCACGATGCGGGAGAAAAATATGACGAAGGTGTTTATAACGCCCTGAATCAGCGCCAGGGTCACCATATCCCCGTTTGCGATGTGGGAAACCTCGTGAGCCAGAACTGCACGAATTTTCTCCCTTTCCATACGATAAAGCAAGCCGGACGACACCGCTACCAGGGAGCTGTTCCTGCGCATTCCGGTGGCAAAGGCATTCATATCTTCCGAGCTATAGATGCCCACCTCCGGCATTTCGATTCCCCCTGCTCGTGCCAAATCCGACACCGTCTTTATGAGCCAAACCTCTCTTTCAGTACCGGGAGTCGTAATTACCGCTAGATCCGTGAGTCTTTTTGCTGTCCACTTCGATAGGGCAAGGCTTATAAATGAACCGCCCATGCCAAAAAGTGCAGCAAATATTAAAAGGGATTGATAGTTAATACCGTAATTGGTCAGGTATGGTTCAATTCCGAGAAGTCTTATAACGGTGCCAAATATGATAAGAATGGCCAAATTGGTCATCAGGAAATAAAGAACTCTGCGCATATTCTTACCCTCACTCATGTGTTTGAAAAAGCATTCTATTTTTCTTGCATACTTTCGACAATCTTCAGTGTCTTTTGATCCTCTGGATCTATTTTAAGGATCTCCCGAATATGTTCGGTGGCTTTTCGCACTTTACCGCACTCAAGGTATAGGCTGCTCAGCAACAGCAATTCTACCATTAAAAGAAATGGATAGCTTTGCTTTAATTCATGCTTTGATTATAGAGCAACGTTTGTGCCATATAAGTAAGGGTTAACCTGTTTGTAAATTCACTGGCGGCGCTATATCCCTGTTATTCGTCGAAAACAACTGATAAAAAACTGCTCTGAAGGGGAAGTAGGAAGGCTAAATTGGATTGATAAGTTTTGGATGCCGTAAAATTTAGAACTCCAGGTTCTGATTTCAAAAAAGAACCAGAACTAATTTATCTGATTTTCAATTGTCGATCAGTTCCTATTTTGATCAGCATTAACAGCCCGCAAAAAATAGTAACCGCGTCGTGAATAAAACAATTTCATCCAAGGTGCAAACGCATTGATAATTATCCTAAATATGTAGCCCGTCTATTTAAATTCTCCTGCATAATAAAATTCACCTCCGGATCGGGCTCAAATTGGCACATGCTTTGCTGTTATAATTTTACCACAGGGAGTTGGAATGATCTGATCAACAGTTATTCATTTACAATATTTTCTATATTATGGAGGAGAATCAAATGCAATGTCCAAAATGCAATGGCGCTATGGAAGCTAAAAACATCGAAGATGTCAAAATTGATGTTTGCTCTAAATGCTCTGGTGTATGGTTTGCTCAAGATGAACTAAGAAAGGCCAAAGATCAGACCGAACCCGATCTCAATTGGATGGATTTTGAGATTTGGAAACATGAAGACCAGTTTAAATTTTCTCAAAAACCTATCAACTGCCCCAATTGCCAAATTGATATGGTGATAATCAAATACGAAGATACTGAAGTTGAGATCGATTATTGTCCACAATGCCAAGGAACATGGTTAGAGGAAAGTGAGTTTAGCAATATAATAGATGCTCTGAATTCAGAATTGGCCAATAAGAGTATACCAAATTATGTGAAGGCCAGTTTAGAGGAGGCGAAAGAAATAATTACTGGCCCTGAAAGTCTGGTATCGGAGTGGAAAGATTTCGCGACAGTTCTGAGAATGTTTCAATACAGGTTCTTTATTGAGAATCCAAACCTAAGAGATACAATCATTAATATACAAAAGGGGTTTCCATTATAATAATTCTCTACTAACGGAAGTACCAGATAGCAATAACGTTTAGATTTTATCGATAAATGCCGTGATAGCAAGGAAAGAAGACGCCTGCCAGGAAAAGAAGGAAAAAATAAAACAAATATAACCCATCCCGCATCCGCCGAAGGAAGAGAATCAAACAGGTCGTAAATCTATTGATCATGTATAATTGATTGATAAATCGCTAAATTAGCTGGAAAATGCAATCGGGCACTCCTAGGTCTGAAAAATAGAAATAAATCGGAGGAAGGATTTTTTCAATGGGCACAACGTTATTCATAAGTTTTCTTACCTGGATCGGCATTTTTTTCTGCATATCCCAATCCGCCATGTTTTCCGGTTTGAATTTGGCTTTTTTTAGTATCAGTCGACTCAGGTTGGAAGTGGAAGCCGACCTCGGAAATCGTGATGCTTCTATTGTTCTGAATATGCGAAAAGATTCAAATTTTTTATTGACAACGGTTCTTTGGGGAAATGTTGGAGTCAATGTCCTGCTGACGCTGCTTTCCAATTCGGTACTGGCTGGAGTTTCTGCTTTTTTCTTTTCAACCGTGATCATCACCATCATCGGCGAAATTATGCCACAGGCTTATTTTTCCCGCCATGCATTGCGCATGGCCTCAATGCTGGCACCGCTGTTAAAATTTTACCAGATCCTGTTATTTCCAGCTGCTAAGCCTACTGCCAAAATATTGGACGCCTGGCTGGGGGCCGAAGGAATCCAATATTTCCGCGAGCACAGTCTCAGGGAAGTCATCAAGAAACACATCGAGGCCGATGTGTCCGATGTGGATCGCCTGGAAGGGATCGGTGCGTTGAATTTTTTGGCCATCGACGACCTTCTGGCCGTTGATGAGGGCGAACACATTGACCCCAAAAGTATGATATCATTGGATTTTAAGAAAAATTTACCTGTATTCCGGTCATTCGAAAGATCAACCTCGGATCCATTTTTGAGACAGGTAGAAGTTAGTAAAAAAAAATGGGTTATTCTTATAGATTCGACTGGAGAACCGCATTTTGTACTGGATTCCGATGCATTTCTGCGGGACGCGCTTTTTGAGACAACACCGATAAATCCGTTAGGATACTGCCACCGGCCGATAATCGTTAAAAATACAAGCGCGCTTCTAGGCAATGTTTTATGTCAGCTGAAGGAGTGCGCGCATTGCATCAGGGATGATATTATAGACCGGGATGTAGTTCTCATATGGGGAAAAGAGGAAAAACGTGTTATCACCGGAGCAGACATTCTGGGGAGATTATTAAAAGGAATATAATTATGTGGTTGGTCATGCGAAACGAGCCTCTGTGTTATCATGCTGACGACTTAGTTCGAGTTATTCGTTAAACTATTTTAGCATCGCCATCCATCTTTCGACGACAAATGGAGGTATTAGAAATGAGCCTACCACCACCCCCCAATATTCATGCCACGGCGGTGCTGGCCCTGACGTTGCTTGCACTTATTCTGTTTACCCGTGAAAAGATTCCGCTCGAGTCTTCCAGCTTCCTGGTCCTTATAAGTCTGACCGTGGGATTTGAAATTTTTCCTTTCCAGTCAAAGGAGGGCGTCTTACACGCCGTAGACTTTTTCCGCGGTTTCGGACATGAGGCTCTGGTGGCCGTTTGTGCCCTGATGATTGCCGGACAGGGTATCGTGCGAACTGGGGCGCTGGAGCCGGTGGGACGGGCGCTTGCTAAGCTATGGAAGATTAGCCCGAGCATCTCCCTGCTGTTGACACTTTTGGTCGGCGCCGTTATCAGCGCTTTCATTAACAACGTTCCGGTCGTTGTATTGCTTCTCCCCATACTAATAACTGTATCCCTTCGCACTGCTATGCCAGCATCTTCAGTTCTGATGCCCATGGGATTCGCCACCCTGCTGGGTGGGACCTGCACTACCATTGGCACCTCCACAAATCTGCTCGTGGTGTCCGTAGCTGCAGATATGGGTTTGAAACGGCTGGAGATGTTCGACTTCCTGATGCCGGCAGTCATTGCCGGGAGCGTCGGAATTGCGTATCTCTGGCTCCTGGCACCAAGAATTATACCCAAAAGGGAACAGCCTCTGGCAGACACCTCTCCCAGGATTTTCGATGCCCACCTTGCCATTCCGGAAGGAAGCTCGGCTGAAGGCAAGACAGTGGCCGAAGCCATAAAGATGACCGATGGTGCCTTGAAGATATTGAGTGTGGAGCGCGGGCCTGATAAGTTCATAAAACCGCTTCCCGGTGTCATTCTAAGGGCCGGCGATCACCTGATTGTTCGGGAAACTCCCGAACGGCTGAAGGAGTTTGAAAAGGTACTCGACGGAACTCTCTATCCGGAGGACTCAGAAGATAGACCCGTTGATGATGAACACCCGTTGAAGGCCGAAGATCAGCAGATCGCGGAAGTGGTCGTAATAGAAGGGTCTCTTCTTCAGGGAAGGAGCCTCAGCGGGGTTCGTTTTGCGGACCGCTATGGGCTGATGATATTGGCTCTTCACAGAGTGGGCAAGCGCCTGGAAAAGGTATACGACGAAATTGGTGATATCCGGCTGAGGGCCGGAGACGTTCTTCTGGTTCAAGGACCCCGTGAGCAGATTGCCAGTCTAAAAAAAGCGAAGGATTTCCTTGTTCTCGATGCCACCATGGATCTACCTTTCGCACGAAAGGCACCGGTGGCATTGCTTATTATGTTGGGAGTCGTTTTGACGGCGGCTTTAGGGTTTCTACCGATTGCGATTAGCGCACCATGCGGGGCGCTATTGATGATCTTTACCGGATGCCTGGATTGGCGTGATGCTACAAATGCCCTGAGTGCGCAGGTCATCCTTATCGTAGCTGCGAGCCTGGCCTTAGGGACGGCCCTGCTGAAGACCGGCGGTGCGGATTATCTGGCCCGGCTTTTTGTGGCTCTGGCAGGAGACGCATCGCCAACTTTCGTGATCAGTGGACTGATGCTTTTAATGGGGATCCTCACCAACATAGTATCCAACAATGCGGCAGCGGTGATCGGCACTCCTATCGCCGTTTCCATTGCTGCCCAAATGGGGCAACCTCCCGAACCGTATGTCCTTGCGGTACTGTTCGGAGCCAACATGAGCTATGCTACCCCTATGGCCTACAAGACCAATCTTCTGGTCATGAACGCGGGCAAATACACATTCAACGATTTCCTTCGGATTGGGGTGCCGCTGCTTCTGATAATGTGGGTTACACTCTCTTGGTTGCTGCCGACCATCTATGGTATAAGATGACACCTCAGCCCGAAGTGGTCCATCCTTTGTCTGTTTCCGGTTGAGGTTGATAAAGAAAAATCTGCATATCTAAATAGTAACAGTAATAAAAAGAGCTAACGTTTCAATCAGTCTAACTGCTAGGCCTGCGGCCTATCCGCAGCTTATTTCAGGTAGGCAGCAAAGAACCAAAGTTGTCGGAAAAGGAGGTGAAACTCATTATGAAGAGAATAAAGTTGATCTTTCTCTTGACGATCAGCCTTGCGTTGGCGCTGGTCGTCGTACAGAACACCGCTCCTGTCAACGCACGCTTTCTCTGGTTGACAGCAGAGGTTCCGGTTATTGTGTTATTGTTTCTGACGGCGGCAGGAGGTTTCGTCTCAGGGCTACTATCTGCGCTTCTTGTAAAGAGCGGCGCAAAGTCCTAACTACAAAAGGAGAATGACATGAGTGACAAAGAACTGTATCAACAGAAAAAGAAGTCTCAGTTGGATGAGTGGAAAACGGATGTAGATAAGCTTAAGGCCAAGGTGTCAGGGGCCAGTGCAGACGCTCAGCTGGAAATAAACAAGCAAATCAGGGAGCTTGAAAGCAAGATCGAAGAAGGCAAGGTAAAGTTGTCGGAGCTTGCCGAGGCTGGTGAAGACGCCTGGGAGTCGATCAAGGATGGCGTGAAATCTGCTTGGGAAAAATTACAACCATGAAACGGAAAGGAGGTCAGATATGCGGAAAATGTTCATGAGTTTGGCTATATTGGCTCTGGTTTATAACGGTGCTGACGCCGGTATATTCAAAGAAGAGGTGAATCTTGCTGATCTTTCCCAGCTTTCGCCGGAAGCTCTGGAAACCCTTAAACACACCGAGTTTAACGTTTTTTTGAGGAAAGTCAAGCATGCCGGCGCAAAGGTGCTTGAGAATAAGGCCAAAGATGATCTCAAAAGATCCAAGCTTACCCTCGATGCAAAAAAACAGCACCATAAATCTGCAGAAGCCGACCTCAAAGAGGCGAAGGCAGCCCAAGATTCGACGCGTATTGACGCTGCGGAGACGGCTTTGCGCAACGCCAACAAAGAGCTTGAACATGCCAAACTGCTGATCCAGTGGAAAGAAAAGGAGTTCGATGTTCAAGCCGCCAGCGTGGAGAAAGCCAAGCATGCCGTGTCTGTGGCAGAATACGAAAGGGATTTTGCTCGGGTATCGAAGCTAATAGAGCAAAGTGTGCCATCGGCGGTAAAGTATTCGTTGTCGGACTTCAAGAAACGGTTGGGAAAAAAACAAAAAGAATATGAAAAGGCCGTGCGTACTGAGGCTAAAGAGATGGCAGAGGTAAAAAAACGCAAAGCAGCGTATGAGGAATCATCCTTATAAAACGATAGAAAAATTCCTATGCAATGGTTTGATTTAATAGCTATCGGCAGAGGCCCGGCCGGACAGATGAGCCCCATCCGAGCGGCCAAACTCGGTAAGTCCGGGGCTATTGTTGAACGGCAAGCTGCGATCGGCGGGGTTTTACTGCACACCGGAACGATCCCCCGCAAAACCCTACGTTAAGCGGTGCTCTATCTTACGGGGTGAAATCAGTGTGAGCTATATGGTGACGGCTACCATCTCAAATTGCAGATTACTATCGACGTCCCATTGGCGTCCATTATTTATTCATTCGTCTCTTGCGGATCTTCTTTTTTATTTTTTCTGTTGTGTTTACCAGCCGGGCTTTCTGCCCAGCCATTTTGTCCTTGATACTTTGCTGATATTTATTGACGGCCGCAATTGATAAATAATAGCTTAAAACAGCCAGGGGCAATCCAATTATGATGCCACCTACTGTCAATGCACCAAATATTGCGGGCGCATTTTTCAGTATTTCCTTGACTATACTCCAGGTCAAATCATCAGGCAAGTTCAGTGTCGCCTTCAGTCCCAGCACCTTAGCACCGACAATATAGGTGAGGCCATAGATAAAGGGGGAGGTAAGGGGATTGGTAATCCAAACCCCAAACGCTGCTGAAATTTTGCTCCACTTGAACAGGGCGGCAAATAAAACGGCGATTGGCATTTGAATTCCCATCGTCGGCGTCATGCCGATAAAAATACCCAGACCAAAGCCTAAAGCGATTTCGCGGGGTTGACCTTTAACTTTTACAAATCTGTCATATACCCTGCGAATCATATTTAGCAGGTTATCTTTCTTTTTTCTTTTCGATGGTTTAAATTTGACAGACATGTATATTTTGTTATGCTAAGTGCGCGTTTGATGTCAAGTTGAATACTAAAGAAAGGACAGAAAAATTGCAGGAATATCCGGTCAGATGGATAACCACCGAACTGGCAGTCGGCTATGCACCCAGATCACATAACGATCTGGCAGCAATTCGCGCACAGGGAATCGCTGCTATTGTCAACCTATGCGCTGAATGTTATGATTTGTGCGACATTGAAAAGAATGCCGGATTTGATGTATACTACGTGCCCATTGCGGATGAAGAAGCCCCGGCTTTGGAAGATCTGGAAAAGGCTCTGGTCTGGGTGACGGAATGCATAAATTCCGGAAAAAAAGTTCTGGTTCACTGCCGTTTCGGCATCGGCCGAACCGGCACCTTCGTTGCCGCCTATCTCATGAGCAGGGGCCACAATATAAAAGCAGCCCTTCGAAAAATGAAGCATACCCCCTCCCTTCCAATGAGTCGCAACCAATGGGATTTGTTGGAACGGTTCACCGAAAAATTGGGTGTCTCGAAATAGAGCAGCCCTCTGATTCATTTTTCAAAAAATGGGAAGCCATGCTCGATTGGTATAAAAAGTAAAAGAGCGCAAAGGCCGGAAGTCATCGGCATCATCTTACGGATTGGAATCCACTTCCAGCCCTGAATATTAATGACGGATTACACCCCAGCGTTAAAAAAAGGCACTGCCAGGGTGGTAGCGGTTTTGCTAGGGAAGAAAAGGGCAAAAACGGTCCCGCCCGAGTGATAACAGACTTCCTTACCTTAATTTGAAGCCAAACAACACTACATGGCATATACTACACTGAAAGGATATCTCTATGGATACCTTACGCGCAAAAAAAGCTTTTATCTGCGACATGGACGGGGTAATTTACCATGGCAACCAGCTACTGCCGGGGGTTATAAAATTCCTCGATTGGCTAAGGAAGGAACACAAGAAGTTTCTGTTCCTGACTAACAGCAGCGAGCGTTCGCCCAGGGAACTTCGCGAGAAAATGCTGCGCCTGACGGTGCAGATAAACGAGGAGCATTTTTACACCAGCGCACTCGCCACCGCCGAGTTTCTGGCCCGGCAGTGCCCGGACGGCAGCGTCTTTGTGATCGGAGAAGCCGGTCTCACCAAAG
This sequence comes from uncultured Desulfobacterales bacterium, assembly GCA_945787595.1. Next base: position 11,698 of record CALZJV010000163.1, read on the forward strand.
CGCTGTATGACGCCGGCTTTTCCATGAACGACACCAATCCCGATTATGTAGTGGTCGGTGAGACCAGGAATTACAGTTATGACAGGCTGGAGCGCGCCGTCCATCTCGTGGGGAACGGGGCAAAACTGATCGGTACCAACCCGGATTTGACCGATCCGAGCGAAAAAGGGGTTGTCCCGGCCACAGGAGCGCTCATCGCACCGATCGAGCTTGCCGCCGGCTTAAAGGCCTACTTTGTCGGAAAACCCAATCCTTTGATGATGCGCCATGCCCTAAAAAGGCTGGGCTGCCGCCGCGAAGAGACAGTCATCGTAGGGGATCGCATGGACACCGATATCATTGCGGGCCTCGAATCGGATATCGAAACCGTGCTGGTCCTAAGCGGTGTAACCAGCCGGGAGGACCTCCATCGCTTCGCCTACCGCCCCCGCTACATACTGGACGGCGTTGGCGACATCGTGCCGTAACGGGAGCAAATGAGGCGTCAGGAAAATGAGTTAAGCTCATAAAGTTTCAAAAAGCGTCGCATTTCGAATTTGGGCGGCATCATATGTCCTAAAAGAGACGCTTTCCGTGTACCCTTGGAAGTCCCAGAAACATTCAGTGGAAGGAGCGACTTTCCAAAACATGCCGCTTCTCCCACAGAAATGCCCCGGCGTGAACCATTTATGATCCCATTGGCGGATTTCAGACTGCTCCCCGCTATTCTTTATCAATCTCCCTCAATCTGCGCAAAATATCTCTTGGAGATCCGGACAGGAAAATTTTCAGCAATTCGGCCATCTTCTTTTCCTCAATTTTTTTTCATCAGCCCCCCTATCCTGCCAACCTGGGAAGAAGTATCGAAGCAAAGCTTAGCACAAAGAAAAACCCGCACATGTCCGTTACGGTTGTCAGAAGCGGCCCGGATGCCAGCGCCGGATCTGTTCGCATACCCCTTAGAAGCAACGGAATCAAACCGCCAAGACTGACAGCCACCAGCGTGTTGGCCGCCAGAGAAACCCCCACCACCAATCCGAGGTAGGGATTTCCTTTCCAGAGGATGGCCGCGCCGCCAAGCAGGATTCCCAGCGCAATGCCGTTGATGAGACCGATGGCAGATTCCTTGGCCAGTACGTGCACCAATTCCCGGGGCCGCACCAAACCCAGCGTCAATTCACGGATACTGACGGCAACGGCCTGGTTGCCGGAGCAACCGCTCATATCGGATATGATGGGCAGAAAAACTGCAAGCACAATCGCCTTTTCCAGGGTGTCCTGGTATATGGCAATCACACTGGCGGCAATAATGTTAAGCACAATGTTGATGCTGAGCCATGAAAGGCGGCGTGAAGATCTCTTGAACAAGGACATCGTTCTGTATTCTTCGCCACCCACGATACCGGCAAATTTTAAAAACAGCTGGTTGTTCTGCCGGTTGGCGGCATCTCTGACCGAAGCACTCCGCAC
>CALZJV010000164.1 GCA_945787595.1 uncultured Desulfobacterales bacterium
AACTCCGGCATCTATTTTTGTTCGCGCCCGTAGCTCAGTGGATAGAGCGTCAGCCTCCGGAGCTGAAAGCCGCTGGTTCGAACCCAGCCGGGCGTACCAATTATAACAGGCATTTAGAAGATTTTCTAAGTGCCTGTCACTTTTTGTGCACGCTCAACCGAACCACCAGCCGAACCGCCAGACCTAATATTTAGCTCAAATTATATCCGGTTATTGTACCTTAATATATAATGTTATTGCGCTCCATAAATCAAATATGATACACAAATCCTGATTTAAAACATTTGAAGTTCACCTTGTCGCCAACGGTTAACCGGAGGTTTCAATGAACAAAATAGAACCCCATTTCTAAATGAAAATGGGGTTTTTTGTTTTGATATCCTGATCAAACATGAAATTTGGCCTGGTTGCAGATTTTGGCAAGAAATCGTTCGCTGGGAATTTGTCAAAATTGGAATTGATTTAGAGCGTATCATTAATTTTACCGGAGTCCGGATACTCTAAATCTGTACTCGGATGATATTTGGTTTTCTGGAAAATATAATTCGAATACTGCAACCGCTATGAAATTGACATATCCTCGCGTGACTGATACATATCGAAGTATATTCTATCAATATGACCTAAGAATCGGCCACCGTAAATATAAAAAGGAGCTAACGGAGTGAAGAGATAGCATAGCCATAACCACACTGCTATTCCAATCAAAATATTAATGGAACACATCAGAATGACATATTTGCCTGTCTTGGTTTCCTAACTGGTGTGTGTCTATAACGCCTTTCACTGACCCGTTGCTCATATTACAACTTCGTTCCGATTAAAAGCCACGGGCAACCGTGGCTTTTTTATTTAGAGGGTGCCGATGACCGATTTGTCTATCATATTTCAAAATGTATCGTTTACATATGACAGAGCCACCCACCTCTTGATTCGTGATTTGTCGGTACACTTTACCCAAGGCTGGACGGGAATCGTTGGTGCCAACGGAGTGGGAAAAAGCACAATTTTGAAACTTGCCACCGGGGACTTAAAAGCGCAACAGGGACGAGTGATATTCCCTGAATTTGCGATTTACTGTCAGCAACGCACAGACAATGCTCCCGACCAACTGTACGATTTGATTCATGCAATTAATGGAGACGCTTTCAGGATCAAAGGGCGATTGGGTGTTGAGGATGATTGGTTGGAGCGATGGACCACCCTTAGCCACGGTGAGCGCAAACGGGCACAGATTGCTGTTGCCATGTGGCGGAAACCGCAAGTGTTAGCTGTCGATGAACCCACCAATCATCTTGATGTTGAAGCACAGGATCTGCTATTTGAAGCACTTTCGGCCTTTCATGGTGTCGGAATGTTGGTAAGCCATGACCGTAGGCTTCTGGATGATCTTTGTCATCAATGTCTCTTTGTCGAACCACCGGATGCCATATTACGGCCTGGCAACTATTCCCATGGCTTGCAGCAAGTAGAAAAGGATGAGATGGCCGTTCAAAAACAACGCACCCAAGCCAAACATGATTTTTCGAGATTAAAACGTGAAGCAGGCAGACGAAGAGATGCTGCCTCGCAGGCCCATCGAAAACGCTCGAAAAGAGGACTGGCATTGAAGGACCATGATGTAAGGGAAAAAATCAATTTGGCGCGTGTTACCGGAAAAGACGGCAGCGCCGGAAACCGGTTTAATCAGCTTGGTGGTCGCTTATCTAAGGCTCAAAAAAAAATGGACGGCATTAAGGTGAAGAAAACGTATAAGATGGGTATCTGGATGTCGGGTGCAAAATCAAAACGCAACACCTTGTTCAATTTGCCCACCGGATCCCTTTCCCTTGGTGGAGATCGATGGCTGCACTTTCCCGATTTATCGATGAAACCCGATGACCGAATAGCCCTCACAGGATTAAACGGCAGCGGAAAAAGCACATTAATTTGCAATATCATGCAATCGCTTAATCTGCCGATGAATCATGTCACCTATGTACCACAGGAGATTGATATCCATGCGTCACAAGATGTTATGGCACGGGCGCGAGATCTTCCCAATGAGAAACTTGGGCAGATGATGACCGTCGTCAGCTGTTTGGGATCAAGACCCCATCGACTATTGGAGAGCGTAAAGCCCAGTCCCGGAGAAATTCGAAAAGTTCTTCTTGCCACCGGTATCGCCAATGTCCCACATCTTATCGTCATGGATGAGCCGACGAACCACCTTGATTTGCCTTCCATCGAATGCCTGGAACAGGCCTTGTTCGATTGTCCCTGCGGGTTGTTCCTTGTTAGCCATGACCGGCGCTTTTTAGATACTTTGGCTCATAAACGATGGCACATATCAGAAGACAGAAGGATGAAGGGTAAATTTAACTTGGAAATGAAATGAGCTCTGCGTAACATACGAGTATCCGGTATGTATGGTAGACAATTATTTAGACTCTAATAGACAAGTCGAAATGGCTACTATGAGGGAGCTTGTCAGTAGAAGAAAAATTGCCGATTACTCCTCAACGCTTCAAGGCCATAAGGCGGTTGAAGACCCCTTTAACGGTCGGTGTCAGACGCCCCCGGTTGTATGCGTCGCCGCATTGACGTATGGCATCGGCAGCAGTCGGATAAGGATGAATCACATTGGCCAGCTTACCAAGCCCCATCCCGCTTTGCATCGCTACGGTGATCTCGCTGATCATATCACCGGCATGGCTGCCGACGATCGTCGCCCCCAGGATCTGATCCGTGCCTTTCTTCACGTGAATCTTCACAAAGCCTTCGGTCTCACCGTCGACAATACCCCGGTCGACGTCGGAAAACTCGCGTGTGAACGTTGCAAACGCCATTTGGCGTTCGTTTAGGTCTTTTTCATAGAGCCCCACGTGTGCCACTTCAGGTTCTGTGTATGTCGCCCACGGAATGACAAGGTTTGAGAAATTGTCACGTCCAAAGAACAGGGCGTTTCGGATCACCAGGCGTGCCCCAAAGTCCGCCATGTGCGTAAACTGGTACTTGCTGGCCACATCGCCTACAGCGTAGACATCCGGGTTGGTGGTTTGCAGCCGGTCGTTGACCTTGACGCCCATACGCTCATCGTATTCAACGCCTGCATCTTCTAGACCGAGGCCCTTGACGGTCGGCTTGCGTCCTGTCGCCACCAAAAGCGCGTCATATTCCAGCGTACGGTTTCCACTGCCGTCTTCTATAACCATCGTCACCGGAGGCTTTCCGCCCTGGCTCTCCACGCCCTTGTAATTGACATTATACGCGAAGGTGACGCCGTCTCGGCGCAGCGAGTTCTCCACAATTTTGGCCGCCTGCGGGTCCTCCTTGGGCAGAATCTTGTCGCTGCGCGAAAACACCGTTACCTGGGATCCGAAGCGCTGGAACGCTTGGGCCAGTTCGAGCCCAATGGGGCCCGCGCCGATAACGCCCAGGCGCGCCGGCAGCTCTGTCAAGTTGAATATCGAGGCATTGGTGAGGTACGGCACTTGCCGGAGGCCCGCAATGTTGGGAACGGCTGCCGTACCGCCGGTGGCCACCACCGCTTTGGCAAAGGTGAGCGTCTTGCCGTTGACTTCGATAGTATTCTTGCCGCTGAACTTGCCCTTGCCGATAAAAACGTCCACGCCAAGCTTCTCGCTGTAGCGCTTGGCCGAGTCGATCGGAGCAATGCTTGCGCGCAGCCGTCGCATACGTTCCATTACAAAGCTAAAGTCGACTGAGACCTCGCCCTTGACTTGAACGCCGAAGGCGGATGCGTTGCGCACAGCCGCTGCCGCCTTGGCGCACCGCAGCAGTGCTTTAGATGGCACGCAGCCCACCGTCAGGCAGTCACCGCCGAGCAGGTGCGACTCGATCAGCGCCACGCGAGCACCGACGCCGGCCGCACCCGCCGCAGAAACCAAACCGCCGGCACCGGCACCGATTACCACCAGGTTGTATGAGGGCTTGGGTGTTGGGTCCACCCATCCCTTCGGATGCAAGAAATCCAGAAACCCGATATTGTGCTCATCGAGCGGTGAGATTCCGCATGCTTCGAGGTCAACCTGGGCAAACGTAGCCAGATCCGGGTCGCGTTCAGGAATTTCGGGCTGGAGGGTTTGGATTTGGTCTTTCGCCGACGTGAGTGGTGCCATGAAATCCGCCCAGCTGACAGCGCTGCCATCGGGTTTACGAGCCGCTGTACCGTGGTCCTCATCCGACATGAAGCGGTAGAACAAGTTTTCATTCTTAAACGGGTGGGCATCCAGTACGTGATGAAAGACGCCCGCATTCAGCATCATATTGCCGATGCGCACGGCGTCTTCCTCGTCGCTGGCAATCCCCTCCCCTATGAGTTTTGCAACCGCCTCGCTGCCGACAAAACAATTTGGGTACGTTTTTGAGGGGAATCCATACTTGCGGTCTCGCAGGTCGAGGACACGCTTGACGCGTGCGGTCAGCTGATCGAGATCGATGTTGGCGAAGGACGCCTCAGCGTCCATATGTTCTTCCTTTGTCATGTTATCCTCCTTATGACGAATCCTGATTGAGTTAAAACTCAATTAGGTGCTTTTCTTCCTGGCCCATAATTTAGGTAGTGCCCATCCAAAAATCGGTTAAAATCAGTTTGGGCACTCAGTAGCGTTTCCAGTCCAGAAATGCGGATTTTTGTCCAAAGTCAAGGAAATCAAGCGTTTGTGCGGAGACATAGCTGGCTATGTCGCACAAACAAACGCGCCGATTGAGGCCGAGATTGGGCAAAAAGACCATTTATGGATGGAAACTAGGCGAGCGCTGCTGTCCCAGTACCGGAGGGAAGCAATTACCCGCCGGTTGCAAAGCCCGGATACAGCGTCATTCCGCCGTCAACGAACAGACTGATGCCGTTAACGTAATCGGCATTATCGGAGGCCAGCCACACGGCGGCCCGGGCGATGTCATCCGGCTCGCCGATGCGTTTATAGGGCACAAGCTCCATCAGCCTATCGTAGGCTTCCGGCGTTTCCCAGGCTTGCCGGTTTATGGGAGTGCGAATGGCACCCGGTGCGATGCTGTTGACCCGAATCCGAAAAGGGGCGACCTCTTGGGCAATGCTTTTCATCATCAGCATGACGCCGCCCTTTGAGGCTGCATAGTTCACATGGCCGGCCCAGGGTATGACTTCATGCACCGAGCTCATGCAAATTATTTTACCCGCCGCGCATGACACCGCTTTGACGACGCCGCGGCGCTTGAACTCCCGCACAGCTTCCCGGGCGCAAAGAAATTGCCCGGTAAGGTTGACGTTAATGACCAGATTCCACTGATCGACCGTCATTTCATCAAAGGGCGCATCCTTTTGCAGGCCGGCGTTGTTGATCAAAATGTCGATGGTGCCAAATTCCTTAAACATTTTCTGGAACATGCCCTTTACCTGTTCTTCGCTGGACACGTCAGCCTGGTGAGCATAGGCGCGGCTGCCGCACTTGCCTATTTCAGCCGCAACTTCATTGGCCTGGTCTTCGCCGTGCACATAGTTGACCACTACATCAGCGCCGGCCCTGCCAAGCGCGATAGCAACCGCCCGGCCGATTCCCGAGCCCCCCCCGGTAACCAATGCCTTTTGCCCTTCTAATAGCTTCTCCGCCGCACACTCCGGCATAACGACCTCCGGATATTGTTCTAGGCTCATCGTGTTATTTCCTTTTTTAGATTCTTACAAATTCGATCTGGGAGTTAATCCCTCACTATAATCAAATAGCATATGAATTCGGTTGATTGCGGAAATCCAATTATGAATTCTTAATTTTGAATTTTGAATGAAGGCATGCTATCGTTTTAAAAAATAGACAGAATACATTAATTCATAATTCAACATTAAAAATTACAAATTTGTTTAGCTAGGGTTTTTCCTGCCGGCCGCCGGACTGTTGAATCAATTTGGCCACCAAGCCGGTCCAACCGGTTTGGTGACTGGCACCCAGTCCGGCGCCATTGTCGCCATGAAAGTATTCATTGAACAAAATCAGGTCGCGCCAATGGGGATCCTGCTGAAAGGTGTTCAGGCCCCCATAAATCGGGCGTTCGCCATCACCGTTGCGCAAAAACATCTTGACCAGCCGGCGCGACAGTTCTGTCGCGACCTCGCCGAGGGTCAGCATCTGTCCGGAGCCGGTCGGACACTCGACTTTAAGGGAATCGCCAAAGTAATGATCGAATTTTTGCAAGGACTCGATCAGCAGGTAGTTGATCGGAAACCAAATCGGACCGCGCCAGTTGGAGTTGCCGCCAAAAAGCCCGCTTTCGGACTCAGCCGGCTGGTAGCTGATGGTGTGCGTCTGTTCGTCCACATGGAATTTATATGGATTTTCTTTATGAAATTTTGAAACCGAGCGGATACCGTATTCGGACAAAAATTCGTTTTCATCCAGCATCGGCTTCAGCGTTCTTATCAGACGTTCACGGTTGACGATAGCCAGAAGCCGGCGGGCACGCTCACCCTCGGCCTTAACACATGCCACGTTGCCGCTGTCCCGCAAATAGACCCGGTTTTCAAAAAACCAGTTTAAGCGCCGCTTGAAGGCCGGCAGACTTTCGACCAGCTCATGCTCCAGAGTTTCCACGGCCAACAGCGGCATCAAGCCCACCAGGGATCGAACTTTCAAGGGAACGTTGCCGCCGTCGGGCAGGTGCAAGACGTCGTAGAAAAACCCGTCCGCTTCGTCCCACAGGCCCTTGCCGCCGCGGTATGCATCGGTCATGGCATTGGCAATCCGCAGAAAGTGTTCAAAGAATTTGCTGGCCGTGTTCTGATAGACCGGGTTGTCTTTGGACAGCTCCAGGGCAATTTTTAACATGATCAGGCTATAAAATCCCATCCAGGAAGTCCCGTCGGACTGATCGATGTGGCCGCCGGTGGGCAGCGGCGCGCTGCGGTCGAAGACGCTGATGTTGTCCAGGCCCAGGAATCCCCCCTGGAAAACGTTGTTACCCTCGGCATCCTTTTTATTGACCCACCAGGTGAAATTCAACAGCAGTTTATGAAATATTCCCTCCAGAAACCCTCGGTCGGCCGTCCCCTGCTGTTTGGCGTCGATTTTATAAATCCGCCAGGCCGCCCAGGCATGCACCGGTGGGTTGACGTCACCAAATTTCCATTCATAGGCCGGCAGGGATCCGTTGGGGTGCATATACCATTCACGGGCCATCAGATCGAGCTGACGTTTAGCAAAATCAGCGTCCACGATGGCCAGCGGGATACAGTGAAATGCCAGATCCCAGGCCGCATACCAGGGATACTCCCATTTGTCGGGCATGGAGATGATATCGAAGTTGTTGAGATGCTCCCATTCACTGTTGCGCCCGTGACGGCGCGACTCCGGGACTGGGGGCATGCCCGGATCTCCTTGCAGCCATTGTTCGATGTTGTAGTAAAAAAATTGTTTTGTCCAGAGCATGCCGGCCAGGGCTTGTCGCTGCACGCGTTTTTCGTCTTCACTAAGGCCCGGCTTTTGGATCGCAGCATAAAATTCATCCGCTTCCGCCAGCCGTTTTGCAAAAATCGTATCGAAGGCGGCAAAGGGGTCTTCGATGCTCGTATGGGTCAAACGCAGCTGGATCGTGCGCGACATGCCCGCTTCGATATCGCCATTGAAAAGAGCTGCGACCTTGGTGCCTTCCCGGGCCGGGTTGACGGCGTTTTCTTCACCATTGACCAGGTAGCGGTGAAAGGCATCTTTGACATGCGGATTGCCGTTGTCGGAGTTGTCAATTCGTGCGGTGTTGGTTTCGTTGTCGGTGAAAAGCAGATCGTCGGCGTTGTCAGCATATAAATAGTAAGTCCCGGCCGCCGGATGTTTGATCTCCACTGCGGCAAGATTCGGGATTCTCCCGATCTGTTTTAAATGGGGCTTGCCGGGAACGTCGTTCATCGGGCCGTTTTCATAGCCCCAGGACCAGGTATTGCGGAACCAAAGGCTGGGCAGGGCAACACAACCGGCAGCCTGCGGTCCGCGGTTGGACAGCGTTATTCTGGCCAATATGTCGTCCTGGTCGGCCTTGGCGTATTCAATCACGACATCAAAGTAGCGGTTGCCGTCAAAAACGCCGGCGTCCAACAGTTCATACTCGAAATCCAAAAATCCCCGCCGCCGGCTCTCAGACACAAGGTCAGTGTAGGGGTACGCCGTCTGGGGGTACTTATAAAGCATCTTCATGTAGCTGTGGGTGGGGGTGCTGTCGAGATAGAAGTAAAATTCCTTGACATCCTCACCGTGATTTCCTTCGGATCCGGTCAGACCGAACATGCGCTCTTTCAGGATCGGATCTTTACCGTTCCACAGTGCCAGCGCAAAACAAATATGCTGGTAGCGGTCTGAAATGCCGGCGATGCCGTCTTCGCCCCAGCGGTATGCGCGACTGCGGGCCTGATCGTGCGGAAAATATTCCCAGGCACTGCCGTCGGCGCTGTAGTCCTCGCGAACAGTACCCCAAGATCTCTCGCTGAGATAAGGTCCCCATTTTTTCCAGTTTGCTTTCCGATTGCGGTACTCGTCAAGTCGTTGATGTTCGGCTGTAATTTTCATGTCGCTGCTCCTGGATAAAGATCTTTTTTAAAACCCTTTGCATGGGCATAAATCCGGTGTTAGCTAGTTTCCATCCATAAATGGTCTTTTTGCCCAATCTCGGCGTCAATCGGCGCCTTTGTTTGTGCGACGTAGCCAGCTACGTCTCCGCACAAATGCTTGATTTCCTTGACCTTGGACAAAAATCCGCATTTCTGGATTGGAAACACTAATGAGTGCCCAAACTGATTTTAACCGATTTATGGATGGGCACTAGCTGACAAATTGACATAGACTGAAGTAAAATTATGGTCTTGAAAAGCAGGAAACAATGCAAATATTACCAAGGCGTCACCTGAAAAATCTGAAGAATTTTTCTCTATCCAGTATATATAGCCAAACCATAAGGATTATATGTCGTTTCAGCAACAAAATATTCTTTAAAAGCGGCGTTTTTGTATGGAGGCAAAATGGAAAACCCAATACAATTTCATGATTTAAATAAACTTTCCGATACTGCAAAGCACTCACTTCTCAAACGAACCGAAAGTGATCTTGGTCGCTACATCGAGTCGGTTGCACCTATATTAGAAGCGGTTAAGGAAGAAGGGGATCAAGCGCTGGTCAGATTTGCCCGTAAATTTGACCAGGCTGATCTAAAACAGGATGCGATTAAAGTGCGATCGGGGGAATTTGAAAAAGCGTTTGAATCCGTCGGGGAGGATGTCATTGAAGCCATTATCTTTGCCGCCGATAGTATTCGTGCCTTCCACAAGGGTCAGCTGCCCGAACCGATGCGAATGAGCGAAATTCGCCCCGGCGTGTTCTGCGGGGAAAAGATTATGCCGATACCATCGGTGGCCTGTTACGTGCCACGCGGCAAGGGTTGTTTTCCCAGCGTGGTGCTGATGACAACCATTCCAGCGGTGGTAGCGGGCGTGCCGAAGGTCGGCATCCTCACTCCTCCCGGAGCGGACGGTAGGGTGGATGATGCCACCCTGGTGGCTGCCCGACAGGCCGGTATTGAAAACATTTACAAGTGCGGCGGCGCCCAGGCCGTGGCAGCGGCAGCCTATGGTACCTCCACCATTCCCAAATTCGATAAAATCGTAGGACCCGGCAGCCCATGGGTGGTAGCCGCAAAGCGGCTGCTGGCGGATGAAATAGATCCCGGAACACCGGCAGGTCCAAGTGAATCGATTGTTTTTGCCGACCATAGCGCCGATGGCCGACTCGCTGCGCTGGATTTGATCATTGAATCCGAGCATGGTCCCGACTCTTCCGCCTTTCTGGTAACCAACAGCACGAAAGTCGCTGACAGGGCTTTGCAAGCCATTCCGAATTATTGGCAATCTCTGGGAGAAACTCGCAGAAAGTTTTCAACGGCCGTTCTAGGCGGACCGCATGGCGGCATCATTTTGGCCCGGGATGAAAATTCCTGTATCGATTTTATTAATGACTACGCCCCCGAGCACCTGATGATTCATAGCAGCGAGCCTTTTAAATACCTGGGCGCAATCAAACATGCGGGTGAAATCCTTCTCGGGCAGAATACGCCCCTTTCTCTCGGCAATTACGTGCTGGGACCCAATGCGGTCTTGCCGACATCCGGTGCAGCAAGAACTCACTCACCACTTGGGGTAAACGATTTCCTGAAAATGAGCGGGATCGGCTATGTAACCTCCGATGCTTATGATCAACTGGCAAAACATGCCCATACCCTGGCCGTATATGAAGGGTTTGACGGTCACGCCCTGGCTGTTTCGGAGTTGAGAAAAAAGCTCATGTCTAAACACGCTCGATGAATATGATTTTCAGATACCAAGGTTTGGGTGTTTGACACATCCGCTTATAAGTGTATAATAATATACAGCAAAAAAGCAGCACCGGCAGCATACCAGTGTCTGTGCTTGATCTGGTTATCTGAGAGGAAATCGCGAGGGCCCGATCGGTTTATGCAGTTTCATACGGTATAAGTCATTAAATTTCCGGATCCGTGACCGTCCGGCCCTTAACTTCTCAAACCTTCAGATTCAATATCCCTTTGATACGGGCTGTCTGTTTTTTTTCAACCCGGAACGTTGATCCCGACTCGGCTGAGCTCGTTCGACCCTGAGTCGTTCGATCCTGAGTCGTTCGACCTTGAGTCTTTTAACCCTGAGGCTCACGACCGAAGGGCTCGTCGCAGGCTGAACCGCTCAACCTATGTTAATCCAAGTTCCTGATGAGCGCCGCCGCTGGCCTGAAAATCGGCCAGTCTGATCAAACAGGCAACTTTGATGCTATTCGTTCAGCCACAAAGACACCAAGGCGCCAAGATTACAGTGAAATTTTTGGTTCCATACCCAAAAGAGATCTGATGATTTAGAATACATATCATCACTTCGTGTCTTAGTGCCTTAAGGCAAAACTGTTATTTTGAAGGAAGTTTCATACGAGCGCCGCCTCTGGCCGCGAGCGTCCAGTCTGATCGTAGAAGAAACTAAACGAAATGCAATTTTATTTTTCTGACAGGATCAACTGGATGGACAGGATATAACCATACTGCCAAGAGCTTACCGACGAGGAATTAGAAATATACTCCAGACAAATCGTTCTGGCCGACATTGGTTATGACGGACAACTTAAACTTAGAAACGCCAGGGTTTGCCTGGTGGGGGTCGGTGGACTGGGCTCGCCGGTCGCGCTGCAACTCGTTGGCATGGGTATTGGATTCCTACGCGTCGTTGATCGAGATATTGTCTCCCGTTCGGATCTGCACCGGCAATACCTTTATGATGCCGATTCTATCGGGATGCCCAAAGTGGAGGTGCTCCTCCAAAAATTGAGCCGGCTGAATCCGGATGTGACCCTGGATCCCGTGCCTGAATCGCTGAACTCAATCAATGCCGAAGAATTACTAACGGGCATGGATGCGGTCATCGATGGTCTGGACCGGCCGGAGCCGCGCTATATTGTGAATAGAACCTGTAACAGACTGAAGATCCCCTATATATTCGGTGCTGCCATCGAAGCTTTCGGCAATGTATCGACCATATTACCCGGCCAGACCTTTTGTCTGGAATGCTTTATGCCCGGTCTTCAGGATGAAGACCTTCCGGTGTGCGGCGTGGTCGGCGTCCACCCCTCCGTTTTGGGTATTGTATCTTCAGTACAGGTATCCGAAGCCGTCAGGGTGCTGACAGGCCGGGAGCCGAAACTTTTTAATAAGCTGCTGTATATTGATCTCAGGGAATTTGAATTTAACATCCTGGACATCCCGATGTTGGAATCGTGCAAAGTGTGCGGTACGAAGCCGGATGGCGCACCGCAAAAAGTCGAAGACCGGTTTTTTGAAGAGACCTGTGCCCGTGACGGCCGCCGGAATTTTGTTATCTCGCCCAAAAAGAGACTGGATATCGACATGAATCGACTCACGACAATAATCGAGCAGAAGGGCATGCGGCTAAAAACATCGGGGCAATTGGGGATCACGTTTGAAAAATCGGATAAGATCACCGCTTGCATCCTCAAAAGCGGCATCATGATTGCGCAGACTCCCCCCCAGCTTGAAGATATTATCAAAATCGAAGTAATTGAAATTTACAAATCCATTCTCATGGATGGTCTGGGGTTGTCAAAGGATATATTGCCTGAAGTTTAGCCTTTTTGCGAGCGAAGCAAGCTAAGTTTCTTTTTACACGTTTTATTAATCTTGACATATAACACTATTCGCTTATACTTCGGTGCGTTATCTCCCGACTCAACAATCAGGCGAATGTTGATCGTAACCCTGGATACATGGTCCAAGGCAGTCGAGTCATGACGAAAGCGGCAGTCTGGGAGACATTGCTGAAATTCTAACGAATGACCCGTCCCTGTGCAGCAAAGTGCTGAGATTGGTGAATTCAGCCTACTATGGACTGGGCAGCCGAGTTGAAAGTATTGATCAGGCCGTGGCATATCTTGGCACCAACGCAGTTAAAAACATTGCGATCTGCTCGGGGGTGTATCAGGTCTACAATTCAGGTAAAGGGGATAACGCCTTCAACCTCAAATTATTCTGGTGGCACTCTCTGAAATGTGCGCTGTTGTCGAGAATTTTTGCCAAGGAGATCGGCTACGGCAGCCTGGAGGAGGCCTTTGTTGCCGGGTTGCTGCATGATATTGGAAAGCTGGTTCTATGGGTGAATTTTTCTGATAAATATACCGAACTCATTAAAAAGTATGAAAATCGTCCTGAAATGCTAGCGGCGGGCGAAGGCCAATTGGGCGCAACTCACAGCCAAATCGGTGCCTGGTTGCTGGATCGATGGAAGTTTCAATCGTTTGTCGCGGATTCAGCGCTTTACCACCATGAACCTTTGAAGAGGATTGCAGACGCCCTTCCGCTGGTACAGATTGTTTACACAACCAATAAGCTATCGGCTGAGACGGTGGATGTCCGGGGGAATGGCATAAAGGTTGCGGAGAAGCTCTACGGATTTTCCCAAGAACAGGTCATCGGGTTTTTAGCCCGCAGCGATGAAGAGCTTGGGGAAGTGGCCCGATCATTCGGCATAGAAATTGAAGCCCCGCAAGAAACCGGTGGGGATTTGTCTGATACAGATCGCGAAGCGCAGGAAAATCTGGTTCGGGAGATACATGATATAACACTGCTTTTGGGGACGACACGCAATCTGGTTGCAGCACATGCGGAAAAGGATATTTTGAAAGTCTTACAAGAGGGTTTTCAAATCCTCTTTGATATAAACCATATTCTTTTTTTTCTCTACGACGATAAAAAGGGAATCCTGGTCGGCAAGGAGGTTGAGGGTAATGAATCCACCTCAAGGGTTAAGGATCTGATTATACCCATGGGGACGGCTAAATCCCTATTGGTGTCATGCCTATCAAGGGGAAAAGCGCTGGATTCCTTTGACCTCGAGCAAAGCCCTGAACTGGCTATTGCAGACGCGCAGATGATTCGATTATTTAGAACGGATGGCATGCTGTGCCTGCCGTTAACGGTCCGTGGTGAATATGTGGGAGTGATTGTTGTGGGGTTGGACCGTACACAACTTTCTCACATTGGAAAACATTTCAAACTTTTAGAGATGTTTTTAAGTGAAGCAGCTCTGGCCCTCCGGGTGGAGCAGCTCAGGAAGAGGCAGCTCAGGGAGATACAATCCGAACGCGCAGCAGCCTCATTCGACATGGCTCGAAAAGTTGTGCACGAGGTCAACAACCCCCTTGGCATCATGAAGAACTATCTGAAGATACTTGGATTAAAACTAAGCGATCAGGGGATAGAACTAGATGAGATCGGAATTTTAAACGAAGAGCTAGACAGAATTGCCTCCATCCTTGGAGAGTTATCGGCGTTTTCCGAGAAAACGTCTCGGAAATGGGCTCTGGTGGATATAAACGCCCTTGTAAATGATCTTGTCAAGCTCACCACAGAGTCATTGATGAAAGGGACAAAAGTGGCGGTTCATGTCGACCTGGATCCGGCACTGCCCAGACTATTGAGTGATAAGGACAGCTTAAAACAAATTCTTATCAATCTGCTGAAGAATGCCTCCGAGGCAATGACCAAGGGGGGAAACCTTTATTTTAGAACACGTCATCGAGGTACGCCTCTTGAAGGGAGTGAAAGCCCAAGGTTCGTGGAGGTAACGGTTGACGATGACGGACCGGGTATTCCCAATGAGGTAAAAAGAAGAATTTTTGAACCGTTTGTAAGTTCTAAAGGAGGCGGGCACTCGGGCCTTGGCCTTTCAATAGTGCTCAATCTGATCAAGGGCTTGAATGGGAGCATTGTATGTCAGAGCGAGGAAGGCAAGGGTACCCGATTCAAGATAGAATTGCCTGTCGTCAAAAAGCATTTATAAGGTACTCAGGAGCATCGACAATACGGTAAGCTCCACTGCAAACAGAAAAAACCGTAGGGGTTGAGAAGTCATGGCATTTTCACCCAAGATTTTGATTGTAGATGATGAAGATAGAATGTGTGAAAGCCTCCGGATGTTGTTAGGCAGAAAGGAATATGAAGTTTACACGGCCGGCAGCGGTGCCGAAGCCCGGGCAATTTTGCAAGACAAACAATTTGACGTAGCCTTATTGGACATGGTGATGCCGGATACGGACGGCCACCAGCTGATGGACCTCATAAACCAGAAGAACCCGGATACTGCAGTGATCGTCATCACTGGTTACGCGTCTTTGGAATCTGCCATCGGTGCCTTAAAGCGAGGCGCCTATGACTATGTGAGAAAGCCGTTTGAGTTCGAAGAACTGCTCACTACGGTTGAGAATGCCTTAAAACAAAAGAGGCTCAAGAGAGAAAACGCAATCATAAATGAAAAGCTGGAGTGGTCGGAGAGCCGTTACCGCCGTCTGGTAGAACATTCACCTGATATTATTTACGCGCTGGATGAGGCCGGCAACTTTACCTTTATCAGCAACGCAGCCGAGCGCTTGCTAT
>CALZJV010000165.1 GCA_945787595.1 uncultured Desulfobacterales bacterium
CCACAATCATGGCAGCTCCGGAATGATTAATGATGTAAGCAACCTCGCTGAGAATGGAGTCTTGAAAAATACCGAAAGGAATCGCACCGGCTGTCTGGGCCGCCAACTCGGAATAAATCCATTCCGGGCGGTTGCCGCAGATAATTCCAATGCTTTCTCCGGGTTTGAGGCCAAGGGAAATAAGTCCCAGAGAAAAATTGCGCACGCGTTCCAGGTATTGCAACCAGGTGACAGACTGCCATATACCGAATTCTTTTTCCCGCAGGGCCACCCGGCGATCGCCGAATCGATGAGCATTTCTGACCAGCAAGCCGGGAAGGCTCTTTGGATTGTTATTCACAGCGGGTTTTGATTGGTTCATAGTTCGGCACTGCCTCTATCTGCCGTAGCGACCAGTTTGATCGAAGAGGAAACTTTAGCAATGTAGCTTGACATGAGCGCGCTACTAAAAAAATGAACATCGAACTTCCAACATTGAACGTCCAACATCGAATAATGTATTCTGTCAATTAAAAAAAGACTGAGCAAGACTACTTCGCCAGATTGGCCACCTAAACCAAGAGCGAATCTATTCTTTGAAATTCGATTCGGCTAAGTCGTTCGACCCTCAGCCGTTTGACCTTGAGCTCACGACCGAGGGCTCGTCGCAGTCTGCGGCTCGCTCTTTTCAAAATCGATAAAGCGTAGCGTCATCAATATTCGACGTTCGATGTTGGGCGTTCGATGTTCGACGTTCAATCTTTTCACTGTTCCAGTCAAGTGGAGTTCCATATGATATCTCAAACTAGAGCCGTGAATACGCTTTTTCATCTTCACCCAGGTAAGCCCGAACCACTTGAGAATTTTCCTGTATTTCCCGGGGTGAGCCTTCGGCAATTTTTTGGCCGAACTCCAGTACACACACCCGTTTTGAAATATCCATGACCACACCCATATCATGTTCCACCAGAATAATTCCGACCCCCCACATTTGATTTACGTTGAGGATAAACCGCGCCATGTCCTCTGTTTCCTCGAGGTTCATGCCCGCCATGGGCTCGTCCAGCAGGAGTACCTTGGGCTGCATCGCCAGAGCTCTGGCAAGCTCGACGCGTTTTTGAAATCCACGGAAAAAATCCCGGATTTTAAGAATGCGTGTCGCCCAAGTTTAATGTTGTCCAGGACGGTCATTCCTTTAAAAAGTTCGATATTCTGAAACGTACGTGCAATTCCTAGCCCGGCAATGCTGTGGGTAGGGACGCCAAGCAGGTTTTGGCCTTTGTAAAGGATTTGACCTTCCTGGGGCGTATAGAATCGGCTGATGCAGTTGAGAAGGCAGGTTTTACCGGCCCCATTGGGTCCGATAACGGCAAAGATTTCACCGTTTAAAAATTGAGTACTTACATTATAGAGCGCCTGGACGCCGCCGAAAGCCAGTGATAGGTTTTCTATTTTTATAATGACATCATCGCTCAATCTAAACCACTTTCGTCTTTTTGTTGATAGCAGGGCCTCCTTTTCTACCGGCGGAGTATGAATATAGAGAATAAGAATTTAATTGTCAAGCCATCGAAACAATGAATCTCGTTCACTTTGTATTGTTGATTGTGGATCGCTTTCCAATTAAATCTTTTGCTCTGATAATATCCTGGGTGTTGAAATTTATAAATTTTGAACTGGACTCATCCTCTGATTTCCTCTATAGGTTATTTTTTGGGACCCGGTTCGTCTGTGCCTGGAGATGCCGGATCTATCTAATGGAGGACCTCCCATGACCATTATCTGCAAAACCATCGGGCAAATGATTACAGATATTGCACAAACATATTCAAACCGGGATGCCCTGATTCATACCGAAATAGGAAACCGTTACAGTTACGGGATGCTGTCCCGCCAAATGGACCGGGCAGCCGGGGGATTTTTACATCAAGGCATACGACCGGGGGACAAAGTGGCACTGTGGGCTTCCAATATTCCGGAGTGGATCTTCTCAATGCTCGCTTTGGCTAAAATCGGGGCCATGATAGTACCCATCGATCCGGCTGCTTCAGTGGACACCTTGCATTATATACTCGAGCAATCGGAAAGCTGCGGTCTCATTGTTGCAGGCGAAATCGATGATAAGAAAATTATGGAAACGGCCGTTGCCGCTAAAAGGACCATCCCGCATCTGGAACATATTTTTACGATGGACAGTTCATCCGAGAAGAACGCAATTTCCTGGAAAGAGCTAATAGCCGACGGCGGTCAAATCGAGAAAGACAGGCTGGCAAAGATTGCTGCGGCAGTATCCCCAAAAGACCCGGCGGCCATCATGTATACCTCCGGCACCACCGGCCGACCCAAAGGTGTGGTTCTGGACCATCTGGGGCTGATCAATAAATCCATGGTTGCCACCGAACGACAGGGGATTTTGGGCGAAGACAGGCTTTGTCTGTTTTTTCCGCTTTTTCACATGTTCGGCAATACCTGCATTGCTCTTGCGGGACTTCTGAGGGGAGCGGCCCTTATCATGCCATGCGCCAAATTTGATCCCGTTAAGATCCTGTCGACCATAACCGCTGAAAAATGCACGGCAATCTATGGATCACCCAGCATGCTGATTGCTTTGGTCGATCACCCGCATTTTCGCAAAAGCGATTGGACCACTCTTTCCAAGGGAATCATCGGGGGTGCCCCCTGCCCCATGGAATTGATGAGAAAAATTGTTGAGGATATCGGCATTTCGGATATTACTGTGGCCTACGGTATCACGGAAACTTCCTCCTGGATTACCATGACCCATCCCCGCGACCCCATCGAATTGAGAGTATCCACTATCGGAACGCCTTTGGCTTGTAATGAAGTAAAAATTGTAGATCCCGCCAACGGCGAAACACTCGGACCCGATCGGCAGGGAGAGCTGTGCACCCGCGGGCTTTTAATGAAAGCGTATTACAAAATGCCGGCGGCTACTGTAGCTGCAGTCGATCGTGACAACTGGTTTCACACCGGTGATCTGGCCGTAATGGACCCAGAAGCGTACATTCGCATTACCGGACGGTTGAAGGACGTGATTGTACGCAACGGCATTGAAATTTTCCCCGTTGAGGTGGAAGAAATCATCTACATGCTGCCGGGAATTTCCGAGGTCCAGGTATTCGGCTTTCTTGATTCCAAAAAAAAGCAGGAGGTTGCCGCCTGGATAAAATTGAAGAAGGACAGCAAGGTGACCCTGGATTTGGTTTCCGCCCACGTTCAGGCGCAGTTGCCCGTGGAGAAAATTCCGAAATATTACAAAATCGTATCCGAATTTCCCATGACCGGCAGCGGCAAAGTGCAAAAATTCAAAATGGCGGAAATGGCGGAGAAAGAGTACCACTAAATGATCCCGGAATAAGTATAATGACATGTTGGCGTAATGGAATCATAAATTAGTTAAATCACAAATCACAAATTTCAATTATCAAACAAATAACAATAACCAAAACTCCAAATTCAAATCGACTGAACCATCCGACCCGGGGCCGTTCACCCCTGAGCACGCGGCCGAAAGGCTCGTCGCAGGCCAAAGGTTTTGGTCATTGAAAATTGGTAATTGAGATTTATTTGGAATTTGGTGCTTGGAATTTGGGATTTTATAAAGCTCATCCCCATGCCTTCTGAAAGCACTAAAACGCTTAGTCTGAAAGGAAATTAAACATTGGGCGATCTTAGTGAATTCCCCTTAAAGTACCGACTATTTTTAAAAACCTACCGCTGGCGGCGCATTGACCCCGTACCGTGGTCCCCCTTGAAAAAACCCCTGGGTGAATGTCGCCTGGTATTGGTGTCGAGTGCCGGTATAGTCGCTTCGGATCAAAAACCGTTTGATAACACTGTTCGCGGCGGTGACCCCAGTGTTCGCGAAATCCCGCTGGATATCGACGTGGCGTCATTGACGGAGACCCACCGCAGCAAAGCGTTTGATCACAGGGGCATCCGACAGGATCCCAACCTTGCCTTCCCCATCGATCGATTGCGTGAACTGACTGAAGTGGGGCGTATCGGATCTTTGAACCATAGACATTTATCATTAATGGGATCGGTAACCGCCCCGGGACGCTTGATAAAAAAAACGATACCTCTGGTGGTGCCCCAGTTGGTTTCAGATGGCGTCGATATTGCACTACTCATTCCCGTCTGACCGATATGTAACCAGACCGTGGGTCTGGTCGCAGCGGAACTTGAGCGTCAGGGGATTTCAACAGTGGTCATCAACTTATTGCGGGTGGTGACCGAACAAGTCCGGCCTCCCCGGGCCTTGTCTGTCCCCTTCCGTCACGGCTATCCGCTGGATTCACCCAATAATCCGCAAAAGCAGCATGCGGTGCTGGCAGCGGCTCTGAGCTTATTTGAGAATCAACAGTTAAAGCCGCCGGCAATTGTTGATTTCAAACGATAGAATTCAATTTACCTTGAGCCTTCAGCTTTGAGCTTCCATTTGCTTTGAGCTTAAATCACGATCCAAATATATCCGGTGGAATTCTCGGCAATGATAGCAAAGCAAATTCCAGCGGGACCAACCAAACGAACTTCAGGGAGTAATCATGCAGTTCAAAAAACTCGAATTCACCAATGATGCCGGGGAAAAGCTGTCCGCCAGACTGGATTTTCCAAAGGACGATCAACCCTTAGCCTACGCCCTATTTGCCCATTGCTTTACCTGTTCCAAAAACATCAAGGCCATCAGCCATATCAGCCGGGCGTTGACCCGCAATGGGATCGCCGTAATGCGCTTTGATTTTACCGGGCTTGGTGAAAGCGAAGGAGATTTTGCCGACACCAATTTTTCTTCCAACGTCGGTGATCTCGTTATGGCGGCCAAATTCATGGCAACTAAATACGCGGCTCCGAGGATTTTAATTGGCCATTCCCTGGGCGGAGCCGCCGTGCTGCAGGCTGCAGCAAGGATACCATCCTCTGCCGCTGTTATCACCGTTGCGGCACCGGCGGATCCCGGTCATGTAACCAGCGCCCTGGGCGATACAAAAGAAATTATTGAACGCCGCGGTGAAGCCAATGTTGATTTCGCCGGCAGAACCTTTAAAATCAAAAAACAATTTCTTGACGATCTTGAGTCGGTACCCATGCAGCAAACCATTCGCAATTTAAATCGGGCACTTTTAATTTTTCATTCGCCGGTTGATGGCATTGTCGGAATTGAAAATGCAGCTAAAATTTTTCAGATCGCACGCCACCCCAAAAGCTTCATTTCCCTGGACAAGGCCGATCATCTGTTAATGAATTCAAAGGACTCACAGTATGTGGGTTCGCTCATAGCAGCCTGGGTGATAAAATATATTAAATAAAGGAGAATTCGTGATGAAAGATATTTCGACCATCGATTACTCGACCCTGGATCGACCGGAAGTTCTCATGTTTCTGTTTCACCCGCGGCCTGAGCCGGACGTTTCACCGTTTCAGACTGCCGAATCGGAAGCCCGCATAGCAGAACAAAAGGATATTCTGATTCCGGTGCAAAAAGATATCGCCATCGGGGCCCGCTTTCATATGGCCGAAAAATCCGGCGGCAACCTTCTCTTTTTCCACGGCAACGGAGAGATTGTTGCGGACTACGACGAGCTGGGTGCCGTCTACAATCAGATGGGAATCAATTTACTGGCGGTCGATTATCGCGGATATGGTCGTTCCGGTGGCAAACCGACTGTCACTGCCATGATGCAGGACTGCCATGTCATCTTTCATTTCGTGCGAAAATGGCTTCAACAAAACAATTTTACCGGCCCGATCCTCCTGATGGGACGATCCCTCGGCAGTGCATCCGTTCTCGAACTGGCAGCCACTTATAAAAATTTAGTCGACGGCCTCATTATTGAGAGTGGATTCGCTTATGCCGGTCCGTTGTTGACCCTTTTAGGGATCGATTTTGCTGCCCTGGGATTTAGAGAGGAAAAAGGCTTTCGCAATGTTGATAAAATCAAAAACTTTGACAAACCCACTCTGATCATTCACGCCGAATTTGATCACATCATTCCGTATTCAGATGGCCAAACACTGCATGATGCCTGTCAGTCCGGAGATAAAAAAATGTTAAAGATCCCCGGCGCCAACCATAATGATATCTTTATGCGCGGCCCACAGGAATATCTGGCGGCTGTAAAAAATATCGTTGAAACAGCAAAGGGAACAAGCCGCTGAGGGGCAGTGATCCCACTGTTCCCCCTCGTTAGTTTTGTATCTTTCAAAATGAAGGTTCCCCGCAGCAGAGCTGACGGGGTATCGGGCAATAGGAATAATGTCTATTATATCGCAGCAAGCTGCGGGGAATTAGACCCTAAATAAAGTTGTCTGTGTCTGTCCGTGTGGGTCTGTGGCTAAATAAAAATTAACGGACATTTTCACTCGCCCTGTCTGGACAAGTCAAACCGTATCTCCTGTAAATTCGTATTTTTGCTCAAGTTTTTAGACGGCTTAGACGATAATAATTAAAACAGGCTTGCCAGCATATCGGCGGTGTGCAGGTTGCTCGTCGACGCGCGAACGAATGATTACCAGATTCCCTTGGACATCATATGATTAAGGGCGGCAACACCGCTTTATGTCGACATAAATAAACCAGGCTCCTCATGGTAATATTTTCGAAACTTTAGGTGAAAATGCAGCATGATTGTTGTACCGACAGATAAAATAAAACCCGGACAAATTTTAGCCGAGGAAGTTCGCGATATAAACGGTCGGCTGCTGCTGTCAAAGGGCCATGCAATAGAGGCCAACCATATTCGAATTTTTAAGATCTGGGGTATCCCGGAAGTTAATCTTGTGGGATCCGGCTATCACGACGATGCACCTGACCCGTCAATAGACCCGGAAATCATAGAACAAATAAAAGAAGGTGTTAAGACTCTTTTTTGCCATGTGGATCTGGAACATCCGGCTATTAAAGAAGTTTACAAGATTGCAGTGCAGTACAGATGCAAACACAACATTATCGTGGGAAATGGCAATTTCCCTCTTGAAAATCAGTCGATCCCGCAACACGAGCGAGAAAAGGACTTCCTGAAGAAACTCCAAAAGAAAAAAATAATATTGCCTGAAATTCCGTCGATTGCCTTTGAGTTGCAGGAAGTCATCGAAAATCCCATGTCCTCCGCCGAGCATATTGCCCAGGTGGTAAGTAAAAGCCCAAGTTTAACGGCAGTGTTGTTAAGAATTGTCAATTCGTCATTTTTTTGTCTCCCATCTAAAATAAGTACCGTATCCCATGCAGTTTCGCTTATCGGAACCCAAGAGATTTCAGTTCTTGCTTTAGGCATCAGTGTTTTTTCAATTTTTAAAAATATTCCAAAAGAAACCATAGATATGCACTCATTTATCGGGCACAGCTTGCTTTGCGGTCTTTTGTCCAGGGTCTTTGCCGCTCATAAAAATGTTCCGCAGACCGAGCAGCTGTTTGTCTCCGGGTTGCTGCATGATCTGGGCAGGTTAATACTTTATATTTATTTTCCGGATGAGTCACGCAATGTTTTAGCCCGCTCTAGAAATTGCAATAAATTACTGCATGAAGAGGAAAAAGAGTACCTGGGGTGTGACCATGCCCAGCTGGGTGTGCAGCTCATGAAACAGTGGAACTTGCCTCTGATTCTGGAAAATAATGTCTTATATCATCACAGCCCTTCAGAGGCACAGCAAACTGTTCCGGCAACCATCATCCACTTAGCTGATATTATCACTAACAGCCTTGGGATCGGCAGCAGCGGGGAAAAATTTATTCCGTCTTTTGACTACAATGCCTGGGAAGATTTCGAAATATCGCCCAGCAGTTTCGAAACAATCATCGGGCAAGCCACTCACCAGTTTCATGCACTGGAATCCATACTGCATGCTTGAAGGTGTGATGAATAGTAACGCAAAAATAAATCCCGAAAATCTGCAGGCGCGCATTGAGTATCTGGAGGAAAACGGGCGTCTCGTACAAAATGCCCTTGATATGGCACTTTCGCTGGGTGATTTTCAGGAAAATATCAACAAAGGCTACAATGCTGAGTATATCCTGCGGGAAGCCGAAAAAAGAATACGATATTTAATCCCATTTGACGCCAGTGCGTTTTATCTCATTGACCAGGACCAATCGGATTTTATTTTTTCCTTATGCGAGCCGTCTAAGAAAAAGCGATTCATAGAAGATCAGGTCGGCTACATGATCGAGAAAGGCTTTTTTGCCTGGGCGATTCGTGAAAGGAGGGGGTTAACCATCTCTTCCAGTGATCATTCCAGACAACTGATGCTGCATGTGATCGCAACCTCCTCCCGAATCAGGGGCATGTTTGTCGGCCTGCTGCCGGACCAAGAAAATATCATTCCGGATAAATCGCAGACCCTGGTATCATTCATTCTGCTGAATACGGCCAATGCTGTGGAGAGCCTTGAATATCATAAACTGTTGCGTTATCAGAATAGTATCCTCGAAAAAAAAGTGGAAGAAAGAACCAACGCGCTTGCACGTTCTGAAAAACAACTGCAGCAGGTGATGAAACTGCAGGCCATTGGCACTTTGGCCGGCGGTATTGCCCATGACTTTAACAACATCCTCTTCCCTATTGTCGGATACACCGAGCTGACCATGGATGACATTCCGGAAGACAGCCAAGCCCGAAAAAATCTGGAGGAGGTCCTCAAGGCAACGAATCGGGCCAAAGGACTGGTTCAACAAATCCTTACATTCAGCCGCCAAAACGGCCAAGAACTCAAACCTCTGAAAGTTCAAATCCTCATCAAAGAAGCTCTCAAGCTTTTACGAGCTACGATCCCGTCGTCCATCGAAATCAATAGCTCCATTGACGAGGAATGCGGCCTCGTCAAAGGAGATCCCACTCAAATTCATCAGGTAATCATGAATTTGTGCACCAATGCCTATCATGCCCTGCAGGATAACAGTGGAAAAATTGAAGTGTACTTGAAAGAGGCAATCCTTAGCTACGAGCAATCCAGCGAAAGGATGGGGATGCTAGTCGGCCGGCACCTTGAATTGATTGTCAAAGATAACGGTCACGGTATGACCCACCAGGTAATGGAGCGAATATTTGATCCGTACTACACCACCAAGGAACTAGGCAAAGGAACGGGCCTGGGTCTATCGGTAATCCATGGTATTATCAAGAATCACGGAGGCGATATTAGCGTCAGCAGCCAACCTGATGTAGGGTCTACGTTTAGCGTTTACCTGCCTATAATCGATGATATTGACGTGGAAATAGAACCGGTTCAGACAGTTGGTGTCACCAAAGGCAATGAACGCATTCTGTTGATTGATGACGAAGAACAAATCATCGATCTCGAGCGCCGTATCCTGGAACGTCTTGGATATAATGTAACTTCTAAAACCGACAGTGTGGAGGCTTTGGAGGAATTTAGCGCCCGGCCCGACGGGTTTGATCTGGTAATCACGGATATGACGATGCCCAAAATAAACGGAGACCGGCTGGCGAGGAAATTAATGGACATCAACCCGCAAATCCCGGTCATTCTGTGTACCGGATTTAATGAAGCCATCACTGAGGAAAAAGCCCTGTCCATGGGAATTGGCAAGTTTATCATGAAGCCGATTGTCAAAGATGAACTGGCCTATACCGTTCGCACCGTGTTGGATAACCCCAAACCTCTGCCAAACTAAATTTGAGTTGTTGGAATTTATTTGTTAACTAGGTTGAACCGATCAGTTTAGGTTTAATTTCGGACCTCGTTGAATAGTTTACTGGTTGAATGGTTGATTAGGTAAATTATTGTCATATTTTTAGATTGTCACAATGGTTAAAACAGGAAATGTCCAATTATTTTGCAAATATGGGATAAATCCCTATTTACAACCACTTAACCAATCAACTAATCAACCAATCAACGATATCTGAATTTAGCTTGCAATTTGCTGTTTGGAATTAACATTTCGCAATATTCATCATGCATACACACAATTTTGTTGAAAATTACCAGGGCCTGGTGGGATATGGAGCGGACCGGGAAACGGATGAAAACACGATCATTTATTATCTTCAAAAGTTTTCCGACGATAAATTCATGGCAACGATCACCAAAAGAATGACAGATGAGGAACTGTTGGAAATGTTCGAATTCATCAATCGGCTCCTAAAAAAACATCTTACTGAATCCGAGTACCACAAACTGTTTCTCAAGGATGATGGGCTGAATTGATTAGCGACACCATTGAATGCCGGCGATAGTGAGAAGGTGTAAATTGGTTCAAATTCCAAATCCCGGACAAATCGGAAATAGCAAATTACAAGCACCAAATAACAAATAAATTCTAAATTACAATATCCAAATCTCAAATAAGATCAATAGCCAATTGTTTGGTATTTTGAACTTCGGTCATTGTGATTTGCCCTTCGACTAGGCTCAGGGTGGTGAGGTGGTGAGCCCTTCGACCCTGCTCAGGACCGTGAGCCCGTCGAACGGCTTGTCGAACCATTTGGTATTTATGATTTGTTATTTGGACTTTTTTATTTGTCGAAACCTGAAACCTCAAGCTTCTTACAACATGTTGTCAGATAAAACCCGATAAGGGCCTAATAACCAACCCCGGGAGAAACAATCATGTTCACCGCAAAGCAGCTGCAACGATATGCGGATGTGCTGTGGTGGGGCTTAACCACCGCTAGAACGTCACCGTTCAAAAAGAATGATATCGTTCTTATTCGCTATAATAGGCCTGCCGTCAAGCTGGCTGAGATCCTGTATGGCAGAATGTTGGACGGAGGAATTCATCCGGTCCAGCGCATGAATCCAACCCCTGCCATGGAAAGATATTTTTATTTGATTTCCTCCGGCAAACAGCTCGTTTTTTTACCACCCGGCGAAAAAGAACTGATGTCCCGCCTCAATGGCAGCATTTTTCTGTATGCGCCGGAATCCATTACCCACCTGAGTGATATCGATCCTAAAAAAATCGGAAAGACCGCCGTCGCTCAAAAGGCTTTGCGCGACATCGCAAATCAAAGAGAAACCCGCGGCGCTTTCAGCTGGACCATGTGTGTATTCCCCACTGCCGAGTTGGCCAAACACGCCGGCCTGTCTCTGGATGAATACACCCGACAAATCATCAAGGCTTGCTTCTTAAACAAAACTTCTCCGAATTCACACTGGCAAAGTATTTATAAAAATGCACAATCAATTAAAAAATGGTTAAATGCCATGGACGTCAATCACTATCATGTCGAATCGGACGAAATTGATCTGGAAATAGCGCCTGGAGAGAAAAGACAGTGGATCGGCATATCCGGACGAAATATTCCCAGTTTTGAAATCTTTGTATCACCCGACTGGCGCACAATCAGGGGAAAGTATTATGCCGATCAGCCCTCTTATCGCAGCGGCAATCGCGTTGAAGGAGTAAGATTGGAATTTCACAAAGGCCGCGCCCTTAAAATATCGGCGGATGCCGGGGAAAATTTTGTTAAAAAACAGTTGGCGATGGATAAAGGCGCCGACAAAGTGGGAGAATTTTCATTAACTGACAAACGGTTTTCCAAGATCAACCGTTTTATGGCCAATACCCTGTATGATGAAAACTATGGCGGTGATTATGGAAATTGCCATATCGCCCTCGGTGCCTCGTATTCGAACACCTATGCCGGAGACAGCAAAAGATTAAACTCTGCTCGAAAACGGCAACTGGGCTTCAATGAATCAGCCCTTCACTGGGATCTGGTCAACACTGAAAAAAAGAGAGTTACCGCACACCTAAAATCCGGCAAGGCCCAGGTGATCTATGAAAATGGCCGTTTTAAATACTAGGCGCTTAAAGGCATTTTTCTGACAATATGTTGTAAGGAACCTAGGGTTTCGGATGTCGTTGTTCAGGTGTCGGCAATTTATTTGTAATTTGATGCTTGTAATTTGTTATTTCCGGTTTATCCGGATTAGGATACAGGGATCAGAAAGGGTGGGTTGCGTTTGCGTTT